>CAZNWW010000077.1:0-8049 GCA_964576155.1 uncultured Myxococcales bacterium
AGCCGGATCGTCGTAGAGCGTCCCGATCTCGGCCAGCACCGCGTCCGCCGGGGCCCAGGCCGCGCCGTTTATGTCCAACTGGTGGGTCACCGTGTATCCGCCCCGGGCGTCGAGGAGGAGCAGGTAGAGTTCCATGATTATTTCGGTAGCTCCCATCTCCCCGGGGAGGACCAGGAGGCCGTCCCGGCAACCTGCCGCGGCCAGCTTCCCGCCGGGGCCCTTTGCGGTAGCGTAGACGGTGTAGGTATTCTCCACAGCCAGGTCCTCGAAGGTCACAGAGCCGTCGAGATCCTGAACGGCGAAGTTCGTGTCCGGTTCCCAGGGTGCCACGGGATCGAAGTCCTCGCATGACACGGAATCGACCACCAGGGACAGCTGAATCTCTTGCACGGGAACCGCGCCGTTGTACACGAGTCCGACCTGGAGGTCCCCAGGGGTCGCAGGGCCTGTGTCCCCGTCGTCGTTTCCCCCGATCTCCGGCAGGGACCAGTCGAAGTCCCCGAAGTCGGAGATGGTATCCACGCCCGGGTTTCCCGGCGTGTCCTCTCCCCCCTTGCTCGAGATGGTCGGGGTCCCGCACGAGGTCAGGAGCAGACAACTGAAGGTGATGAGCAGGATGCGCATGGCGTCCTCCATTTGGCGATCGGGAGCATTATAGCGGCAGCGGGCCGGGTTGGGAACGGCGTCAATCGGGGAAGCGGGTTACGGGCTCCAGGGGGACCGGAGGATGGATCTGTCCATGAGCCGGCGGCATGGAGTTGTAGACCCAGTCCACGTCCACCGCACCGTAGGGGACCCCCAGACGGCGCCCGAAGCGCATGGCACCACGTACCAGGACGCTCTCCATCTTCGTATTGGCGGCGAAGACAGCCACTTCGGTCCCGGTCGGGACGGCCCGGAGCTCATCACCCCAGGCGAGGGTGGAGAAGACCAGGTGTCCGGTATCCGCGGCCTGGCATTGCACCACGGGGATGAGCTGCGGCCAGCCCGCGCTGTCCACCCAGGCCAGGAGCTTCAGCGCGTCGAGCTGGTTGAAGAGGCCTACGGTGAATGGATTCATCACCGGCACATCTCCCGTGCGCCCTTCCACGGCTCTCAGGGCCCGCGTCAACAGGGCCGCCGGGATGATTCTGGCCATGGGCAGGGGCTCCCGCGGGCGGACCTCCACCAGGTCCAGGTAGTGCACCGTGTGGATGCCGAAGTACGCGTTGTACCGGAACATCGGGCGGTCATTGAACATCTCGTAGTCAGGGCCCTCGGTCACCAGGTCCGACCAACGGGCCCGCCCGCGCCACAGCCCCTTGTCCATGGTGACCACGGCCCAGGCCACCTCCGGTGCCTCCCTGACGTGGGTCTTGGTCCGGCCGCGTATAAACTCCCCGAACATCATGCGTTCGGGGCTCTTGGCCTGGAGGGACGTGATCAGCGCGACATGGGGGCGCCCTTCGGTGTTCTTCGTCGCCACGAACGCGAGCTTCATCTCGGTATCGAAGGCCGCCATATCAGCGTCGGTAAACTGACGGTTCGGTGCCATGAGCCTCCTCCTCAGAAATATACGATGGCCGGGGACACCCCGGAGGCCCGCGCTACCGCGGCGACGGCCTCCAGCTCGTCCTCGGTGAGCAGCCGCGTCTCCGCGAAGCTCCATCCCAGAGCTCCTGCGGGTTGCCGGTGTCCTGCCTCTCTTCGCAGACCCGCCGGAGGTTCTCCAGGATACGCGTGTTGTCACCGCCCGCGAGGGCATGATGTCGCGCCGGGTCGGTCTCCTTCAAGTCGAAGAGCAGGAGGTCCGCGTGGGGAATGAGACGGGAGAGGGTGTCCCAGGAGCACAGGCCGCAGGTGTCCAGGGCCGTATGGATGCCACGGGTCCTGAGGGCCCGCAGGAAGGCCTCCGCTGGGTCGGTCTGAAGGGTCGGCTCTCCCCCTGAGAGGGTCACGCCGCCCCCGGAGCGTTCGAAGTAGGCCCGGTCTTTTGTGACCTCGTCTACGAGCGCGTCCACCTCCCAGGCCGTCCCCAGGCGCTCCAGCGCGGTGGATGGGCATTCCTCTGCGCAGGTCCCGCAGCCTTCGCAGACTTCGCGATCCACTGTGATCCCGTCTGGGTCAGCGGAGAGCGCACGACGCTGACAGGCGTCCAGGCAGAGGCGGCAGCCGATGCATCGGCTGCCGAGCCAATGGACCTGCGGGGTCCGGGGGATGCTCTCGGGATTGTGGCACCAGGTACAACTCAAGGGGCAGCCCTTGAAAAAGACCGTCGTTCGGATCCCCGGTCCGTCGTCCGTTGACATGCGTTGGATTTCGAGGACCAATGCCTCCATCTCAGAACCCGTCGTGGGAGAGCCGAGCGATCACCTCGTCCTGCAGCTCCCGTCCGATGCTCGTAAAGTACGCGTTGTACCCGGTCACACGCACCAGCAGGTGGCGGTATTCCCCAGGCTGCTGCTGCGCGTCCTTGAGCATCTGAGGGTCAAGGATGTTCACCTGGAGGGCCGTACCGCCGGTCTCCGCGTAGCCCCGCAGGAAGGCCTTGAACTTGTCCCGGTGTGACCGATCCCTGAGGAGGGATGGGTTGAAGGTCATGGTGTGGCTGGCCCCGTTAGGCAGGAGGTTCGCCGTGTCCTCCCAGTCCCCTTCTGCCGGCCGACCCCCGAGGACCTTGCCCACGGAGTTCGCGTTCGCGGTGGGGCCATGGATGTCCGCGCCGTTGGACGGACAGATGGCGTTGGACAGGAACCGTCCCTTGGGCCGCCCGTTCGGCGACGCGGTCATGACGAAGCCGTCCCCGGCCCAGTAGTTCCACGAGAGCATCCCCGGGCGGTACTGCCGTCCGGTGCATCTGGTGCTATGGGTCCAGGTGAGGTCGCACCAGAGCTCCATCACCTGACTGGCCAGCGCATCGGCCTCGTCGTCGTCGCGGCCGTACTTGGGGGTCTTGTGGATGGCCCGGGCCTGGAGCACCTCGTGGCCCTACCAGTTGTCCCTCAGGGCCTGGATGAGCTCGTCCATGGTGCAGGTCTTCGTGTCGTAGACCAGGTGCCTCACCGCCAGGAGGGAGTCCACGGTTGTTGCGAAGGTCACGGCCTCCATGGTTGTGAGGGCGATCTCCGCGCCGCCCCGGGTGACGTCCAGGGCCTTCTCCGCACAGCCCCGCACCAGACAAGAGAGGTAGGGGGTGGGGAAGAAGCGTGCCCGCGCCTGTTCCGAGGCCTCGTGGACCGACACGGTCTTGTCGAGCAGGTAGCCCATCTGCGCCTCGAAGGCCGCCCAGAAAGCGTCCCACGTCCGGAGGCTCCCGGCGTCACCCGTGCGCGGCCCGTCCTGGCCGGGCGTGCTGGTCTTGCCTGTGACGAGGTCAGTGGTGGGCAGGAGGTCCCGCCCTCCGCCCAGGACCAGCTCCACGGCCTTGAGGAGGTTGACGTTGTTGTCCACGGTCCCCGAGCGGTCGTTGCCGACCATGGTGTTCTCGAGGCAGCCCACCGGCGCATACTCGTGGACGTTGCCTTCGTGGATCCTGTCTTGGAGCCCGGCGAGGCGGGCCTGCCTGAGCATCCCGGCCATAGACCGCTCGTCGAAGTTCAGAAGGAAGGGCGCTCCCTGGCTCCCTGCGATCATGTCCACCACCCGGTCCAGTAGCGCGTCGGGGCTGTTACGGTGGAGGCGGACGTTGGGCTTCGGTTCGAGGATCGGGGACATCTCGTCGATTATCTCCAGAACCGCCCAGGTGAGGTCGTTGGTCATATCCCGGCCATCGGCGCCAAGGCCGGAGAGGGTGAGGAGCTGACCGAAGCCCGCGGTGATCCCCTGGTTTCCGCTGCGGATCTGCGCGTCGTAGGCGGTGTTGCAGTGGATCCAGAAGCACCGCATCAGCTCCTTGCCGAGTTCTCTTGTCATGCCCTCAGCGAGGGAGCGCTCCCAGTACGGGAGCAGGAACTGGTCAAAGCGACCGAAGGAGATGCCCGGCCCGGGATAGTTCTCGTCGCTCATGATGAGCATGTGGTTGATCCACAGGGCCTGCAAGGCCTCCCAGAAGGTCCGCGGGGGGTTCCATGGCACCCGGTCGAGGTTCGCGGCCATCTGGTGGAGCTCCTCGGCGCGAGCCGGGTCTTCCTCGGCCTCGGCCAGCTCCCGGCACAGGATAGCGTAGCGTGCTGCGACGTCCCGAGCCATGGTGCTAGCGGTGATCATGGCTCGAAGCCGCCAGCCCTGCTCGAGGAGCATCCTGTGATCCGGAATCAGGTGCCCGCTGGTGGCCCCTGCGTTGCCGTAGCCGTGGGTGTGGAACCAGATGACCTGTTCCCGCGCCCCACCGGGACCGACGAGGAGCCGGTCGAACTCCGCCTGCTCTTTTTTAGTGAGGCAGAAGGAGGTCAAGACGTTGAACCGCGCCCCTGCAATGAGATCCCCCGGCAGGACCTCCTGGGGCACCCGGTTCACCATCACCTCCCGCACGAACCAGGCCCGTCGCTCGGGCAGGGACCACCCCCAGAAGTCCTTTGGGACATCCACCGGCCGGGCGGCCTGTCGGTACGAGGACCGCAGGGTCTGCATGAGCATGTAGGTCTCGGGCACGATGTAGAAGGTGAACTCCGGGAACTGCACGTTCCAGGGGGTGCCCGTGGTCCACACGGTGAACTCATTGTTCCAGTCCCGCGCTGTGCCCTCGAAGTAGTACTCCCTGAGTCATTGGATGCGCGCTGACATGGCCCCCGGCTCCTTGATGGGGTGCCTGGGCGACGGGGCGGTGGACATGCTCATGGCGTCTCTCCTTCGGGGAATTCTGATTCCACCAGTGTTCCTTGCGCTACACCGGATGTAAAGCCGTGGACGAGGATGTATCATTCGCCCCATGGGTTTGGTTCACCAACCTTGGGTTCTCGTCCTGATTCTCGTCGCCGTCGGGTGTCGTGGGATCCCCGAGGTGGACCTGGGCGCGCCTGCAGATGCTGTCATGACCGAGTTGAGCCCGCGGCAGCTCAGGCTGGGTTGGCGCCGGTCGGTGCGCGCAGCCGCGGAGGTCATCGGGCCCAAGGAGTATTGCCGTTTCCATGCAGTGTTCACAAGGTATGAGCGGAACATGTCGCCCGAGGAATGCGAGGCGGAGGAGGTGGCGTGTCTGGACGAGGGCGGAGGGCTGCAGGATGTGCTCGATCCGACCATCGCTGACGCGTTCGGCATGGCCTGCGGAGCTCGGGTCGGGGATCTGGAGGCCTGCCTCAACGACGCGCTCAAGGTCGTGGACGCGGCAGCATCCAAGATCGGCTGCGGAGACGATCCGATGTCCATCGACCGTAAGCTCCCGGTTCCGAAGACCTGCGATGCGATCCGGGACGGGTGTATCATCCCCGTCCTGGTTCACCTGATCCGGAGCGAGGAAGGAGATGACGAGGGCTGACAGGTGACTACGTTTTGACGGACCAATTCCCCGAGAAGCACCAGGCTCCACTCCGTGACGGTTCGATATCGTACCTGGAGTGGCCAGCCCCGGAGGGTTCGCCGACGCTGGTGTTCCTCCACGCAACCGGGTTCCACGGCGGTGTCTATCGGCGGCTCCTGGGGCCCCTGGCCGGGGCCGTACGGATCCTGGCCCCCGACCTGCGAGGTCACGGAGGGACCACCCTGCCAGCGGACCCGGCGCGGCTCTCTGACTGGCAGGTCTATCTGGACGACATGGAGGTCTTCCTGGATGCGCTGGGCGCGGGCCCGGTGTGGATGGCCGGGCATTCCATGGGTGGGGTGGTCGCTTCGCTCCTGGCCGTCCATTCTCCTGGGCGGGTCAAGGGTCTGGTGCTGGCGGATCCGGTCTTCCTGCCCCGGTGGATCCTGGCAGCGTTGGGCGCGCTGGAGCTCTTCGGCCAAGGTTGGCGGGTGGGTCCCGCCAGGCTGGCGCGTCGTCGTCGGGACGGCTGGGCGGACCGGGCTGTGGCTCGCGCTCATTGTCACGACAGGGAGATGTTCCGGGCCTGGCCCGAGGGCTGGCTGGACGATTTCCTGGATGGGGGGCTTCGGGAGCGCAACGATGGGTCGGTGGGCCTCGCATGCGCGCCCGCCTGGGAGACCCGCACATTCACCACCGTGCCCCGGGATATCTGGCGCGTCGTCTCCAGGCTCAGGTGCCCGACCACTATCGTCTATGGCGGCAACTCCAACGCCTTTCGGCGGGACTCCGCGCACCTGGCCTCGCAGCGGATTCCGGGAGCGCAGATGGTCCCGGTGGAGGGCGCCAGCCACTTCGTTCCCATGGAGCGTCCCGAGGTTGTACAGGGGGAGATCCGGAAACTGCTGTCATCCCGAGCGTAGCCGAGGGACCTCAAGTCTTGCGGCAATGACACCTGAGATCCTTCGGCTCCCGTTGGTCGCTCAGGATGACGAGTGGCGGCCGACCAGCTTGCAGGTGAGGACGTAGAGCGCGTTGGAGAGGCGGTTGAGGCCGTGGAGGAGGCGCTCCCGGGCGGCGGGGGTCATGTGGTCCCCTGCCGTGAGGGCCTCCTGGGCGGTGAGCTCTGCGTCCCTGGCCTGGGCCCTCAGGAGGTTGAGCTTCGCGACCGCCGGCCCCATGGACGGATCCGGCAAGACCCAGCCCACGCCGAGGTACCGGGTGGTGTCGTGGGAGATGGCGTGTAATTCGTCGCCGGAGAAGCCGGCGATGCTCAGCTCGGGCACTGGCCGTCCGGTCACCTCCGCGGCCATGAGGTCGCGCAGGTACCGCAGGACCTCGGAGAGCTCCTCCCGGACATCGTCGTGGCCCTCCCCGCCCGCGGCCACCGCGGCGTCGATCACCTGCGCCTGGAGCAGGTCCATACACCCCCGCATGCGGATGACCGGATGGTCCTTGCGGACCAGCGACCGATTGTCGAATAAATGCGTGTACCCCGGCGGCTTTTCACTAATCTCCAATCCGGAGCCATGAATTCGATAGGGAGCCGTGGCCGCCGCAGGCCCTTCGGAGCTCGAAGAGCGGAGTAGGGTCGCCGAGCCCAACTTCTCAGCCAGCGCCTCCACCGTCGGCGCCGGGTCAATCCGCTGCGGCGTCCCAGCTAGCTCCAGGACCGTCTCCTGGAACGCGGCCGCAGCGGCCTCCACCGCGGGGAGATCCCCCACCAGGAGTCCACCGGAGAAGTTGGTCTCCGAGGGGGGCGCCCAGAAGACCTTCATCTCCACGTCCGCCACCTTGAGGGCCTGGTCCAGGGCCAGGACCGCCTCGATTGGCGGCGCGATGAGGTAGGCCATGGGCGTCCCCGGGGTCACCCCCGCCATCTCGGCCAGGTATCGTCCCACGCTCGGGATCACGTGGGGGAAGAAGCCCAGCTCGCCGCGCTCGTCCGCGCTGTAGAACCAGGCCTCGTTCTCCAGGTAGCGCAGCGCGGCCTGGAGGCCGCTGGAGATGATCTCCGGATCCTCGGCCGCGTAGATGCCGATGATCTCGCCCGAGAAAGGCCCGGACGCGTGAGCCGCGCCTGCGTAGAAGCTCTTCGCGTAGACCACGTCCACCGCGGCGGCCTTCGTGCCCTCGTCCAGGGCTGCGTAGAGGCTGTCGTCGATAGAGCAGGTGATCATTCCGACGCTGCGGTGGTGAGGTTCCAGCCCCAACTCCTTTGCGAGCTGCGGATCTACCTGGGGGATGACCCGGGTTGCCAGAGCCTCCGGCTTGATGGGTTCCAGGATCATTGTGAGAAGTCCACTCCGGTCTTCCTCTCTGCGAGGCTTCTTTCACACAGGTCTGCAATCTGAAACACGGCTTCATCGGGTTTCAGGCCATCCGAGTGGATGTTGGAGACGACATAGCGCATGGCCTCGTTGAAATTCTTCGCCTTCATATAGGTGATGTAGGCGCCCATGGATTCCGCGGTCTTCAGTCCAGGGCGCTCGCCCACCAGGGTCACCAGGAGCTCCGCGCCGGTCTGCCGGGCCACGTGGTCACCGGCGGCCACCCGGCCGTTGGTCACAGCGACCGGCGTGCCCGTGCGGAAGCCGCGGCGGGCAAGCTCTGCCACGAGGCCGGGGTACACCAGGGGGAGGTTCACGTTGATCGCGGTGGCGCTCAAGCCATCC
>CAZNWW010000077.1:8059-10825 GCA_964576155.1 uncultured Myxococcales bacterium
CTGAGCATGTTCGACAATCTGGTTCGCTCGGGGCGGCCCACCGCGGCGGCGGAGTCATTGGACAGACGCCGGCCCAGGTCAGGTCGCACCAGGAACTCCCGTTTGTCCGCCGCAGCGCTGTGGAGTGATACGAACCCGAGGGGCTTGATGACCGTGTCAGCGATGTCCGACGCGACCGCGTCCCGGGCCGCTGCGTGGTCTGCGAGGAAGGTCAGCGCGGTGTCGGTGCGGAGGCGCGCTCCCGTACGTCCCACGCCCAGGCGCGCCGGCGACGCGGCCAGGTAGCCCTCCCGGCTCGTGCTCGGCCGCCAGTCCCCCAGCGCGGGGGGCAAGGGCATGTTCGCGCCCAGCCAACGGGCGACTCGCTTAGCGAGGCCCGCGTCTGCGGCAGAGCGGGGCGTCGGCGCTTTGGGTGTGTTGTCCCGGGCCTTCGCCTCCTCCTCGACGATGAGGCGGACGATGTCACGGATCCGTGTCTTGTCGCTCATAGGAAGATCCTCGAATCCCCGGCGGCTGCGGTGAGGCGGCCGTCGGCCAGGATGCCCATGCGCTCCATCCAGACCTCGAACTCCGGGGTGGGCCTGAGGCCCAGGAGCTCTCGGATTGCGGCGTTGTCGTGGAAGCTGGTGGACTGGTAGTTGAGCATGACGTCATCCCCCATGGGCAGGCCCATGAAGAAGTTCACTCCTGCGGTGGCCAGGATCACCGCCATGTTCTCCAGGTCGTTCTGGTCCGCCTCCATGTGGTTCGTGTAGCAGACATCGCAGCCCATGGGCAGGCCGTGGAGCTTGCCCATGAAGTGGTCCTCGAGGCCCGCCCGGGTCACCTGTTTGCCGTCGTAGAGGTACTCCGGGCCGATAAAGCCCACCACCGTGTTCACCATGAAGGGCTCGTAGTGGCGGGCGAGGCCGTAGCATCGGGCCTCCATGGTGAGCTGGTCCCAGCCGTTGTGCCCGTCGCTGGACAGCTCCGAGCCCTGGCCGGTCTCGAAGTACATCTGGTTGGGCCCCGTGGAGGTGCCCAGTTCCCGGATCATGGCCTGGGCCTCGGCGAGCATCTTGTTGGTGATCCCGAACGCGTTGGTGGATTTTTCTGAGCCTGCGAGGCTCTGGAAGAGCACGTCCATGGGGCAGCCGCGCCGCAGGACCTCCATGCCCGTGGTGACGTGGGCCAAGCAGCAATGCTGCGTCGGAATACCCCAGCTCCGGGTGAACTCGTGGAGCTGCTCGAGGATGGCGACGGTCGCCTCCACCGTGTCCGTGACAGGGTTCACCCCGATGAGCGCGTCCCCGTTCCCGAAGGAGAGGCCCTCCATGGTGGCGGCCAGCATGCCCTGTGGATCGTCCGTGGGGTGGTTGGGCTGGAGCCGCGTCGAGAAGCGCCCCGGCATCCCGAGGGTCGTGTTTGCGTGGGTGATCACGCGGATTTTCGCGCCCGCAGTGACCAGGTCCAGGTTGGTCATGAGCTTGGCGATGGCCGCGATGCACTCGCTGGTGAGGCCTCGGCCGAGGCGCAGCAGATCCGCGCCGGTGGAGGTCGGGGAGAGGACGTATTCACGGAGCTGGGACACGGTCCAGCCCCGGAGCTCCGTGTAGATCCCCTCGTCCAGGTCGTCCTGGATCAGGCGGGTGACCTCGTCGTCCTCGTAGGGCACCGCGGGGTGCTCCCGCAGGACCTCCATGGTCAGGTCAGCCAGCACCCGCCGCGCTGCGACCCGCTCCGTGGCGTTCTCCGCCGCCACCCCGGCCAGCACATCCCCGGACTTGGGTTCGTTGGCGCATCCCATGACCGCACGCAGATCGGCGAACGTGTAGGTATGACCCCGTACTGTCGAAGACAGTTTCATGGGGGCACACTAGGCGAAAACAGAAAGCAAGGCAACGCCCTCGGCGTTCGAATGGACGATGGGTCCGGTTCCTATGCGAAAGGATTTACGACCTTGACGCCATTCAGAACCTGGCCGGCGTTCAGGTCCTCCGTGTAGAGAACCGTGCAGCGGGCCGCGGCCGCGGCGTTGATGATCAGGGAGTCCCAGAAGGAGAGCCGATGCAGCACATGCAGGTCGATCGCGCCCAGGACGAGATCCGTGTCAATCAGGACGATCTCCAGGGAGGAGAGGCGGGCCACCTGTGCGCGGGCATTGCGGGGCTCCACACCGAGCTTTCGGGTCGCCGCGACGAAGAACTCCTGCAGCACCTGGGTCGAGAGGCAGGCCCGTCGGGACGAGAGGGCCTCGCCCAGGATCTCGCGGGCGCGGCCCTTCTTCTCGGGGTTCGAGGCATCGTTCGCGTAGACCAGGACGTTGGTGTCGATGAAGAACCTATCGGTCATGGAGGTCGTCCCGGGTCCAGGTAGCCCCCCCGGAGTCCCCGCCGCCGTCGTCCATGAGCGCGAAGAGGTCGGCTGCGGCCCGCGCACCGTCCGGATCCTCCGACAGCAAGGCCAGGTAGTCCCGCACGACCTGGTTGAGGCTCTTCCCCTGGCGCCGCGCCGCGTCCCGCGCCCGCCTGACCACGTCTTTGTCCGCGGAGAGTGTGATGTTCATGCGATCTCTCATGTGCACAGTATATGTGCGCACATAAAAAGTGTCAATCCTGTGCGCCTTGCTTATCTATGTAATCGTAGCGCCGAGCCGTCGGGGAAGTGAGGGCGCTAAGGTCTGTGTGGTCAGGCACAGCAATGATGTTATCCCGAGCAGGTCGACCGGCAACGCCGGTCGACTCATGCAGAAACACAGCTCCTTCGATGTACGTTGCGGTTGGGGGT
>CAZNWW010000078.1:0-10772 GCA_964576155.1 uncultured Myxococcales bacterium
CTCGTCCAGGACGACCCCCATTCGCGGCGCAAAGATCCCTGGGTGTCGACAGAGGAGGGAGTCCAGGGACTCCGGGGTGGTCAACAGGATCGGGGCCGGGCGGTCGGTGTCGAGCTCGCGATGATCCCCGGTTCGTCTGACCGCGGAGAGACCGAGGGTCGCCGCCGCATCCTTCAGCCGGACCGCCATGTCATTGACCAGGGCCCGGGTGGGTGCGATGTAGAGCACCGCCACCCGGTCCTCCTCGAAGAGGCGGAAGTGCAGCATCCGCTCCAGGAGCGGAGCGAACACCGCCTCGGTCTTCCCCGCGGCGGCCGGCGCGCAGACCACTGTGTTTCGGCCTGCCGCGATGGCGGCGAGCGCGGCCTCCTGGACGGGCAGGAGCCGACCGAAGCGTCGGAAGAAGGCCGGCCAGGTACGGCGCAGCAGCCGGCGGGGATCCGGGTCTCTGCTCACCAGACGTCACCGAACGCGCCGGTCTTCGCGAAGGGGTCCACGCCGAGGAGATCGTCCAGGTGGCGTCGGGGGTGGAAGCGCCGGAAGTCGAGGCCCTCCACCATTCCCTTGACGAAGCGGCGCTGGATCCCGTGCTCCTCGAGATCCGAGACCAGCGCGGCGCGGATCCGATCCAGGTCCTTGCGAGAGATCTTCAGGCCATAGACCTGCTGGTAATGCGTGGTGAAGGTGCGGAACAGGGCCTCGAGCGCGTCCACGGGGAGGGGCTCGATGTCCATCGCGTCGAAGTCGTGCTCTTCGACGAGTCGCTGCATCAGCCGCGTGGGGGTGACCGCGAAGAGCACCTTGGTGTGACGGTGGCCCTGGACCCCCTCGAAGAGGTACCGCATGGGCACGTGACCCGAGTAGATCAGGCCGCTCCTGGCCCCCGTGCGGACGGCGCGGTCAGGTGCCCTCCCGATCTCCTCGTCCCTGAGATCGTCGTGGTGCTGTGCAGCTCGGGAGAGGCCCACGATGAAGTTGATCCCACGGTTGAGTTGGCGGTGCCAGTGGACCGCGGTGACCATCTCCGCCTCGTCCAGGAGGAGCAGGAGGCCCTTCAAGCCTGCGTGCTCCGCGGCGGTCCAGCCGAGGCAGGTGAGCAGGTTTGAATAAATATTGCTGGCGGTGGTGTGGTCGTGCAGGAGCGGCAACCGCAGCCGCCCCGCGTCCACGGTCTCGCCGAGGATCCATCGCCAGGCGGTCTCCTCGTCCCGTCCCCGGTCCATGGAGCGAACAAAGGGCGCCAGGAAGTGGTGGCCTTCGGCTGCGCTCCTGAGACCTCCCTCGAGCGCGCGCCGCAGGAGGTCCTGCGCGTCACGCTCGTTGCCGTCCTCCCGCCAGCGCAGGGAGCGGAGCAGGCTGCGGTAGACCCTCTTCGGGGAAGAAGGCGGGCTGTCCAGGGGATCCAGCGGCACCCGGGCCACGGCCCAGCCGTCGTCGAGGGCGCGCTGCCCCAGCGCACCGAGGAGATGGGTCTTGCCGCTCCCGTAGTCCCCGAAGAGGTAGATGACCGCCTCCACAGGGTCCCGGAGCCACTCGGAGAGGTAGTTCAATTCCCCGTCGCGGCCATAGGTCCAGTCCATGATCCCGCGCTCCGGGACGATCCCGAGGCGGAATGCCTCGATGACGAAGCGGTCGCCGCTGCCGTACTCTTCAGGGATGGGTGCGGCGGCCCCCTTGGGGAGTCGGATGGACTTGCCACGGGGGCCGCTCTCGAGCACCGGCGCCAGGTCCTCGCTACGCACGGTGAGGACACGGCCGTAGTCGAAGGCCACCACCGCCTGTCGCCCGCCGCGGATCCATCGGATCAGGTTGCCCCGGCCAAGGAAGCGGTGGCGGATGCGCGCTTCGGCGCGGCTCACTGGATCCCGCCTCCGGACAGCAGCCCCGCGTCATCCAGCGCATGGAGTCGGCCGGCTCGGGCGGCGTGGAACAGGCGCACTGCGCCCTTGACGAAGAGGCGCTTGTATCCGATGTCACCGCCCCGGCGTTGCCAGGCGTCACGGGCCAGGCCCCGGATGCGGTCAGCGACCTCGGCCCAGTCTCCCTCCCAACTGTACGCTGATCGGTAGACATCGAAGAGTCGAGCGCCGATCTCCTCCAGGACCTCCTCCGGGTCGCCCAGGGTGCGCTCCAGCTCGATGGCCACTCCCGTGGGGTTGTCGAACTCGAAGACCGTGGTGAGGCGCTGCTTAAGGGCCTCGTAGACGTTGAGCCGGCCCTCGAAGAAGCTGTAGTCCGGCACTGCGTAGAAGAACATGGTGTTGCGGAACTCGTTGTGTCCGCAAGAGTCGATGAGCTCTCGCAGATTGGCGAGGAGGTGCTGCTTCTCGCGGCTGCTCATGGACGGGATCACCTCGGCCTCGTCGAAGAGGACAATGAGCCCCGCGTAGCCGGCCGCCTGGAGGAACTGGACCAGGCTGCGGAGCATGGAGAACGCGTTGCTCCGATCCACCGCTCGCAGGATCCCGTGCTCCCTGAACGAGGCCCTGTCGAAGCCCTGGACCGTGAGCCAGCCCTTCATACGCTCGAAGGTGTGCAGGTCCCGACGGGCCAAGGCCTCCACCGCCACCCGCACGGCCCGGGAGAAGTTGACGTTCTCCACCTGCGAGAGGACCCCGTCCAGGACCGACTGGAGCGCCTCGGGGTCGGTGCCGACGCGTTTCACCAGGTCCCGGGTCCACTCCTCGAGGACCGCACCGATACCCTTCTCGTAGCCGGCGAAGACCTGCTCCTCCGTGCGCGGCCCCGTGAGGTTTCGAGCCACCGACGCATAGACGAGCTCCATTTTATGGAACGGGGTCTCGTCCTTGGAGAGGGGGACGTAGGCCACGGCATAGCCTGCAAGCCAGCCCCGTTCCCGCACGGTGTACAGGAAGTGGGTCTTTCCACCGCCGTAGGCCCCGACGACCAGCTTGAACGCGGCGCCGCCGTCTTCGCCGATGAAGGTGCGGAGGTAGTCATTGTCGATAACCTCGAGCCAGGGGTCGAGGCCGACGCTGAAGTACTGGAACCCCCACTCCGGAGGGATGCCGTGGGAGCCCACGACCTCGATGATCCGGCGGGCCCAGGGGCGGTTCGGGATGCCAGGGGTGTCTCCCGGGGTCATCGGTGCCTCCTCTCGAAGCGTGCTGCGGCGAAGAAGGTCCCGTTGCCGGAAGCATCATCCGGCAGCCACAGGGGGCCCTTTCGCCTGGTCTGGTCCCGGGTAGCGACCCGGAGCCGAAGCGTCATTCCATCATGCTCTACCACCCGCAGCCGTGCCAGGTCGTAGGAGAACTGGATCCGGTCGTAGGGGACGGACCAAGCCGAGCGGGACGGTCGCTCGTGGAACCGGGGGCCCTGGGCCAGGAAGGCCACCATGGACACCAGGTCTCCCAACGGGACATCGCCGTCCGTGCGTCCCTCCGCCGCGAGGGTCATCCGCCAGGCCCTCAGCAGCCTCTCGGGGAACGCATCCGGGTCGTGGCGGGCCTTGAGCTCCGCGGCGAGGGCCGGGATCCGCGCTGCGATCTCATGCGCATCCAGGGGCGCCGGCTCCAGAGCCTCGGCGCCGGGTCCCCAATCCAATGCGGCGTCCCCGTGTCGGGGTCGAACCTGGATCCGGAACGGCCCGCTCATCCACTCCGGCCAGCGCCCGCGCAGGGGCAGGCCCGCATCTCGGAGGCCGTCCTCGAGGGCTGCGCCGAAGGTCGCCTGAGCGTCGGCGACGGGCGCCGTCAGGCTGTCCTCCAGGCTGGTGATCCAGGTCGAAGTCGCAACCCAACCCGGGGCCGGGTCGACCGCTCCCCAGCGGGTGCGGAAGGCTCGCAGCGCCGCGTCCTGGAGCAGCGGCGAATCTCCGGTCTTCTTCAACGTCTTCAGGAGGAGGTCCAAGTCCTTCGAGGCCCCCTTCAGGGTCTTGAGATGGGATGTAACGTCCTTGGGTACTTCGTTCAGGGTATCAGCCATGGATCCGAACTCCTCCCTTCCATACGGTGCGGACATGGTGGGCGCCGAAGTGGTAGACCGGCGTGCGCCAGGACGGGGCGTCCAAGGCCAGAAGATCGCCCCTGGCGCCGTGTCCGAGGTGGCCGACCTCGTCTTCCAGGCTCAAGGCTCGGGCAGCATTCACGGTGATGCCCAGGAGGGCCTCGGCCGGGCTGAGCCCGCAGCGTACCGCGCCGAAGGTGGCCATGAGGAGGAGATTCGAGGTCATGGCGCTCCCCGGATTCCAGTCGGTCGAGAGGGCCACCGGGACCCCTGCGTCCCGCAACATCCGGCCATCGGGGAAGCGGCTCTTGTCCAGGAAGAAGGTCGCCCCCGGCAGGAGCACTGCGGTAGTCCCCGCCTCCGCCATGGCAGCCGCGTCCGCCCGGGTGGCGTGGTCCAGGTGATCCGCGCTCACGGCGCCGACCTCAGCGGCCAGGGCCGCGCCCCCGCACCGGCTGAGCTGCTCTGCGTGGACCTTGCAGCCCAGACCCAGGTCACAGGCCCGCAGGAGGATCCTCCGTGCCTGGGCGGTGTCGAAGGCGCCGTCCTCCACGAAGACATCACAGAACCGCGCCAGGGACCGGGCCGCAACCTCTGGGAGCATCTCCTCGACCACCAGGTCCACGTAGCGGTCCGGAGCCTCCTGGTGCTCGGGCCCGACCACGTGGGCCCCGAGGAAGGTCGGAACCACGGTCACGGGGTGGGTGCGGTCGAGGCGCTCGATGACCTGGAGGATCTTCAACTCGTTTTCGAGGTCCAGCCCATACCCGCTCTTGATCTCTACGGTTGTGATGCCCTGGCGGACCAGCTCTCCAATCCGGGCCAGGGCTGCCTCGTAGAGATCGTCCTCCGAGGTGGCTCGGGTGCCGGCCACGGTGGAGTAGATGCCGCCGCCCCGCGCGAGGATCGCCTCGTAGCTGACGCCGCTGCAGCGGTCCTCGAAGTCCTGCTCTCGCTCACCGCCCCAGACCAGGTGGGTGTGGCACTCCACCAGGCCCGGCATCACCACCGCGCCGCCCGCGGATTCCCGCGGTGTGTCCGCCGGGATGTCAGCGGGGATCTCCGCCGCGACTCCCACCCAGGCGATTCGGCCGTCCTGTACCCAGACAGCTGCGTCGGGGATCGCGCCCAGGGCCATTGGAGCGGAGTCAACCGCCGCGTGGAGGGTCGGGGCCATAGTGAGGAGGAGGCCGATGTCCTCCAGGAGGACGTCCGCAGCGGATACCATCCTCAGTCCTCCAGGTCCGAGCACATCTGGTGGTACCATTTCACGAACGCGTGGACGCCCTCCTCGATGTCCGTGGTGATCCGGAAGCCGAGATCCTCCCTGGCCCGCTCCACCGAGGCCTCGGTGTGTTCCACGTCCCCGGCCTGCATGGGCAGCTGCTCGATCCCTGGCGTGACTCCGAGGGCTTCGCCGATGATCCTGATGAGGTCCCGCAGGGCGACCGGGCGGCCACCCCCTACGTTGTAGATCCGGTACCCGGAGACCCGCTCCATGACCCGGACCACGCCGCTGACGATGTCATCGATGTAGGTGTAGTCCCGGCTCGTGGTGCCGTCTCCGTACATCTGGATGGGGTTCCCCTCGGAGAGGAGCCGGGTGAAGAGGTGGATAGCCATCTCGGGTCGTTGCCCCGGCCCATAGACGGTGAAAAACCGCAGACAAGACACGTCGAGGCCGTAGAGATGATGCCAGGCGTGACATAGGAGCTCGCCAGCGCGTTTCGACGCTGCGTAGGGGCTCACCGGCCGGTCCGCAGGCATGTCTTCGCTGAGCGCACCGGGGGTGTTGCCATAGACCGAGCTCGATGACGCCGCCACCAGCTTCGTCGGTCCACGCTCCCGGCAGTATGTCAGGATGTTGAGGAGGCCATCGACGTTGACGGAGAAGTAGTCACCAGGGTTCGTGAGGCTGGGACGGACGCCGGCCTTGGCTGCCAGGTGCACGACCCGGTCGAAGGGACCATGATCCCAGGCTCTGTCCAAGGCGGTAGTGTCCCGGATGTCCCCCCGGACCAGGGTGAAGCGTCCGGCCGCCAGGGCCTCGATCCCACGGATGTTGTGCTCCTTGATCGCCGGATCATAGTAGGGATCGAAGTTGTCCAGGGTCACCACCTCGTGGCCATCCTTGAGGAGTCGGTGACAGAGCTGCGAGCCGATGAACCCAGCGCCGCCGGTAACGAAGATGCGCATGGGGCCTCCTAGCGGATCGCGCCGGCTCGGGGGGCGGCCAGCGCCTCCACGACGGCGTCCTGCTCTTCGTCGGTCAGCCCGGGGAAGATCGGCAGAGCCAGGACCTCCCCGCACGCGGCCTCGGCCACCGGGTGGTCCCCTGAGCGCCCGGTCTGGTCGCCCAGGCAGACCTGGAGGTGCAGGGGGACCGGGTAGTAGATAGCGTGGCCGATGCCCCGGGTCTTCAAGGCCTCCATGGCCACCTCCCGGTCCTGGACCCGAACCACATACTGGTGGAAGACGTGTGTCGAGCCGGGCTGGCGGCCCAGAGGGCGGACGCGGCCTTCGTCGATGAGGCCCGCGGCCTCGAAGCGGCGGTGGTATCGGTCGGCCCGCTCGGCCCGCGCCTGGTTCCAGGCAGCCAGCCGCGGGAGCTTGATTCTCAGCACCGCTGCCTGGATCTCGTCCAGGCGGTAGTTGCCGCCGGGGATGTCATGGTAGTACTTGCGCTTTGCTCCGTGGGCTCGAATCCATCGGACCCGATCGGCCACCGCGGGATCCCGGGTGGTCACCAGGCCACCATCCCCCAGCGCGCCGAGGTTCTTCGACGGGAAGAACGAGAAGCAGCCCGCAATACCGAGTCCGCCCGCGGGACGGTCCCGCCAGCGGGCGCCCATGGCCTGGGCGACGTCCTCGAGGACCCAGAGTCCGTGGCGCTCGGCCACGGACCGGATGCCGTCCATGTCTGCACATTGGCCGAAGAGGTGCACCGGCAGAATCCCGCGGGTCTTTTCGGTGACCGCGGCCTCCACCTTCGCCGGGTCCAGGTTCAGGGTCTCGGGTTCTACGTCCACGAAGCGGGGTACACCGCCGAGGCGCAGCACGGCATCCGCGGTTGCGATGAAGGTGAACGGCGTTGTGATCACCTCGTCCCCGGGACCCACGCCCAGGGCCTGGAGCGCCGCCACCAAAGCGTCGGTGCCGCTGGACACCCCCACCGCATGTGGAACGTCGAGCCAGGCCGCCACCTCTTCCTCGAAGGCGCTGACCTCAGGCCCCAGGATGTAGCGCCCGGACCGAAAGACCTGCGCCAGGGCGGTCTCGATCGCGGGCTCTACGCCTGCGTGGGTGCGGGAGATATCTAACAGAGGGATCATGTTCGGCTCCCATCGGAAACAAGTTGCGCGCCATTGTAGCGAGTCCGAAGACGTCTGCAAGGGGTGCGGGTCTACAGAAAAAACGGCTTGCGGCCGTGTCTATGGGCGTGGTAAGCACTCCCCCTATGGAGTCCATGCTCTGGTGCCCTCTGCGCCGACGTAAATTGAAGGAGTGAAGAGATGGCCGACGCTCTTGGAATGATCGAGACGAAAGGTTTTGTCGGGATGGTCGAGGCCTCCGATGCCATGGTCAAAGCGGCCAAGGTGGAGCTGGTCCATTACGAGAAGATCGGCGGCGGCTTCACCACCGCGATCGTGCGCGGTGACGTGGCCGCAGTGAAGGCCGCCACCGAGGCCGGCGCCCGGCAGGCCGAGCGCGTCGGCGAGCTGGTCTCCGTTCACGTCATCCCACGGCCCCACGCAAACATCGACGCGGTGCTCCCGCTGGGTCGCCGTTCCGAGGATCTGCCGAAGAAGACCGGCAAGTAGCCGAAGGGGCCGCCATGCTGATGGGGCGAGTGGTCGGGACCGTCGTCGCTACCCGCAAGGACGAGAAGCTCCAGGGGTTGCGTTTCCTGATGGTCAAACAGGTCGGCCTTGATCTCAAAGAATCGGACAAGATCGTCGTCGCCGCGGACTCAGTCGGCGCCGGCCTCGGCGAGATCGTGCTCTTCGCATCCGGGAGCTCTGCCCGCCAGACAATCGCGACCGACAACCGTCCGGTGGACGCGACCATCATGGCCATCGTCGACTCCTTCGACGTGCGGGGGCAGGTCCGCTACCAGAAGTTCGAGGACGACTCGAGCGGCAACTACGACCCCGTAGAGTGAATCGCCGCCCCGGCTGAGAGGGGAACGCCATGCAGTTGGACGAATCCAGGATCCAGGAAATCGTTGAGAAGGTCCTGAATCGCCTCGGTCCGGGCGCGTCCGGTTCACCGGCGCCAGCGCCTAAACCCGGACCGGCGCCGGCCCCTGCCGCAGCACGCAAGGGCTCCGGGCGCTACGGCGTGTTCCCGGACGTGGCCTCCGCCACCGCCGGCGCAATGGACGCGTTCCACCAGCTCCAGGATCTGCCCTTGGAGGTCCGGGCCCGGATGATCGAGGCGATCCGCGAGGTCACACGCCGTAACGCGAAGGATCTGTCCGTGCGCACCGTCGAAGAGACGGAGATGGGCCGCGTCGAGGACAAGATCGGCAAGAACCTCCTCACAGCGAACTACACGCCCGGCCTCGAGGCTCTCCGCCCCGTGACCTGGACCGGAGACCACGGCCTGACCCTCATGGAGCGGGCGCCTTACGGCATCATCGGCTCCATCACCCCGACCACCAACGCTACGGAGACCATCATCTGCAACGCGATCGGCATGATCGCGGGCGGCAACACAGTGGTCTTCAACACCCACCCACGGGCCAAAAAGATCAGCAACCACCTCATCAGCATGCTGAACCAGGCCATGATGTCAGCGGGGGGACCGGAGAACGTACTCACCGTGATCGGCGAGCCCACCATCGAGTCCGCCAACGAGCTGATGGATCACCCGGACATCAGGCTCCTGGTCGTCACCGGCGGGCCCGGGGTCGTGGATGCGGCCATGAAGCGCAAGAAGAAGGTCATCGCTGCCGGGCCGGGCAACCCGCCCATCGTGGTGGACGAGACCGCGCACATCGAGGACGCGGCGCGAAAGATCGTCCTGGGCGCGTCCCTGGACAACAACATTCCTTGCGTGGTCGAGAAGGAGATCCTGGCGGTCAAGTCGATCTACGACCGCCTCAAGAATGCGATGGTCCGGGACGCCGGGGCATACCTGATCAAGGATGCGCTGCTCCCGAAGCTCGAGAAGCTGGTTGTCAACCCCAAGGGCGGACCCAACAAGGACTTCGTCGGGAAGCACGCCTCCCACATCCTCAAACACGCAGGGGTGGACGTGCGGGACGACCCGCGGATCATCCTGGCCGAGGTCGACGAGAAGCATCCCTTCGTCCAGGAGGAGCTGCTCATGCCCGTGGTCCCGTTGGTGCGGGTGCACGACGTGGATGAGGGCATCGATATGGCGAAGCGCGTGGAGCACGGGTTCCGGCACACCGCGATCATGTACTCCACCAACCTGGACAACCTCCACCGTATGGCCAGGTTGATGGACTGCTCCATCTTCGTGAAGAACGCGCCGGGCGCGTCCGGACTGGGGCTGGACGCGGAGGGCTACTGCAGCTTCACCATTGCCAGCCCGACCGGGGAGGGCCTCACCTATGCCCCCCATTTCACCCGTGAGCGGCGTTGCGTACTCAAGGACTACTTCCGGATCGTCTAGCGAGGCACAGCGAATGATTCCCCACCCGGCCATCGGACTACTCGAGGTCTCGAGCCTCGCTCGAGGGTTCGTCGTCACAGATGCGGTGGTGAAGAAGGCTGCGGTGACCCTGTTGGGTTCCCACCCCATCGCGCCGGGACGGTATATCACCCTCTTCTGGGGTTCCGTCGCAGAGGTGGAGGAGGCCTTCGCTGCGGGCGAAGAGGTGGGTCGTGGCGTGCTGGTGGACAGCCTCTTCCTGCCCGGCGCTCACAAGCAGGTGATCGTGGCGCTCACCTCCGGGCGGGTCCTGCAGCCTGATCTCGATGCCCTGGGGATCGTCGAGACATACAGCATCACCGGCGCGCTCCTGGCAGCGGACGCAGCATGCAAGGCCGCCGAAGTGGAGCTCCTGGAGATTCGATTGGCCCATGGGTTGGGCGGCAAGGGCCTCTGGGTGGTCACCGGCGCGCTCCATGACGTGGAGGCTGCGGTGGAGGCGGGGGAGGGGATCCTGGAGTCCGGAGTCCTGGTGCGGACGGAGATCATCGCGCGGCCGCACCCGGACATGCTGGACCACCTCTGGTAGGCGTCATATCCTGTTGGTGAATGGCCCAACGACGCAGGCGTCCAAGCCATCCGTGTTCGAAGATTTTGGAGGTCCTGAAATGAAGGCCGTGTTTACAAGCGTAATCGTTCTGCTCCTCGTGTCCCCTGTCCAGGCGGATGACCTGGCTCCCTACGCCGGTGAAGTCGTCGGGATCACCAACGCAGACCTGCCCTTCAAGTATCAGCAGTACAAGGACAGCGCTTTCTACACTGAGGAGTACGCCTTCGCGATCCATCCGACCAAGAAGCCGCCCTTCACGATCCGAATCGGCGTGACGAACCTGGGCCGTGAGAAGGGCGCCGCATTCGTCCACGGATCCATCATCAAGAAGGGGAAGGGCCGCAAGGCCAAGAAGAAGCGGTTCAAGGTCGAGCAGACCGCGTCCGTCGGTTCCTGGAAGCAGCAGAACAAGCCCTTCTCTTTCGAGGTGGGGAAGGTGAGGCTGGGCGCCACCGTCGAGCGCTTCGATCTGCACATCGACACCGACGAGATCTCCGCTGACTTCGAAATTCGACCCCTGGTGCCTGCCTGGCGGCCCGGCACCGGTCGGGTCGACATGGCCAAGGGTGAG
>CAZNWW010000079.1:0-8797 GCA_964576155.1 uncultured Myxococcales bacterium
GTCGGCCTGATCCGGGTCCACGTCTACGGGGCAGACATCGTCACCGTTCGCGACGCCGTCGTCGTCGTCATCGTCGTCGCAGAGGTCACCCAGCCCGTCGTCGTCGAGGTCGGCCTGATCCGAGTTGACCACCAGGGGGCAGTTGTCCACCGCGTCGACGAACCAGTCGTTGTCGTCGTCGATATCACAAGCGTCCCCCGCACCGTCATCGTCGGTGTCCGTCTGGTCCCCGGCCATCACCACCCGTATTGTCCGTGGCGACGGGGCCTGGTACCAGGCACCGTTCATGGCCATGAACCAGGACTTCACGTCGCCGGGCGCGTCGCCGTCGTGGTCCCGCCAGGCGACAGCGTCGTCCCCGGTTCCCAGGTCCAGCAACCGCAGCGCGTAGCCGCCGCCGGTGTCGAACGGGACGGTCTCCGGGAAGACCAGCGTTACCCAGCCGTCCGCGTCCAGGGCCGGGAAGGTAGTCTCGGCGAGCACCTCGCCGTCGGGTCGCCCGAGGTCGTCGGTGGTGACGATCTGCGCGGTCAGGAGCTGTGTCGGCGCGCCGAAGACCTCCAGGAACACATCCACGTAGTAAAAGACCCCGGCTTCGCTCGCGATGAAGGATTGCGCGATCCCGTCCCCGACCATGCCGGTCGCGGCCGGCGTGTCCAGCTCCAGCAGCGGGAGCTCGGCGCCGTGCATGGGACAGGTGTCGGCTTCGTCCGGGAGGCCGTCGTTGTCGTCGTCGGGGTCACAGGGATCCCCGATGGAGTCGTTGTCGTTGTCCGTTTGGTCCGGGTTCTGGACCTCGGGGCAGGTGTCGACCTGGTTCTCGATCCCGTCCCCGTCGATGTCGGGATCGCAGGCGTCCCCGAGGCCGTCGTCATCGAGGTCCGCCTGATCCGGGTTGGGAATGAGGAGACAGTTGTCCAGCAGAACGAGCCAGTCGTCGCCGTCCACGTCTTCGTCGCACATATCGCCTTCGCCGTCCCAATCCAGGTCCGCCTGATCCGGGTTCTGTGTCTCCAGGCAGTTGTCCGTCAGGTCGCAGACACCGTCCTCATCCAAGTCCCATCCGTCTAGCATGGTGCTGGGTCCGGGCACGAACACGTCAGGGTCGGATCCCTTCGTGCAGTCATCGCAGAGATCCATGTCCAGATCCTGACAAACCAGCGGGTCGTCGGGATCCCCGTCCTCCCCGTCGGGGATCGTGTCCCCGTCCCGGTCGGTATCACAGGCGTCTCCGATGTCGTCTTCGTCGAGATCATCCTGGTCCGGGTTGGCCAGAACGGGGCAGTTGTCGCAGGGGTCCCCGAGGCCGTCTCCGTCCGCGTCCACCTGGCTCGGATCGTCGTCCAACGGGCAAGTGTCGCAGAGGTCCCCGACCCCGTCCCCGTCCTCGTCGGCCTGATCCGGGTTGTCGTCGTCGGGGCAGTTGTCGCAGGCGTCGCCGAGGCCGTCGCCGTCGCCGTCGATTTGCCCCTCGTTGGATTGGTCGGGGCAGTTGTCGCCGTCGCCGTCCGTCTGGTCCGGGTCGTCGTCGTCGGGACAGATATCACAGGGGTCTCCGATCCCGTCGTCGTCGCCATCCGCTTGGTCCAGGTTGGGGGAGGCTGCGCAGTTGTCGCATACATCGCCGAGGCCGTCGTCGTCGAAGTCTGCCTGATCCGAGTCGGGGAAGGCTGGACAGATGTCGCAGACATCGCCGACCCCGTCCTCGTCGCTGTCGGCCTGGTCGGCGTTATCGTCTGCAGGGCAGTTGTCGCAAGCGTCGCCGTTGTCATCGTCGTCGCCGTTGGCCTGGTTCGTGTTCGCCGCGCCTGCACAGTTGTCGCAAGGATCACCGATCAGATCGCCGTCTTCATCGGCCTGATCTCCGTTGCTCAATGCTGCGCAGTTGTCGCAGAGGTCCCCGACCCCGTCGTTGTCGCCGTCGACCTGGTCTCCATTGGACACGGCGGGGCAGTTGTCCGCGGAGTTGCAGACTCCGTCATCGTCCATATCCACGCCGTCGGTCGCAGGATCAAAGTCGGGCAGCGGGCCGAAGCCGTCCACGCCGAGGGAGCAGTCGTCGCAGCCGTCATCGTCTTCGTCCTGGCAGATCCCGGGATCCAGGGGATCCGTGTCGAGGGTGTCGCCGACTCCGTCGTTGTCGTCGTCATCGTCCCACGAATCACAGACTCCGTCGCTGTCCGTGTCGTCGCCGTCGTTGTCCGGATCGAAGTCAGCGAGGGGGCCGGGGCCGTCCACGCCGTTGGTGCAGTCGTCGCAGCCGTCGCCGTCCTCGTCACCGCATTTGGTCCAATCCCAGGGGAACAGGTCGTCCGACTGGTCCACGACGCCGTCATTGTCGTCGTCGTCGTCGCAGTTGTTCCCCAGGCCGTCGTCATCCACGTCCATCTGGCCGTCCACCGCGACCCGGAAGCGGAGATCCGCCGTGTCGTCGATGGTCCAGTCGTAGGGCACCCCGGGCAGCCCCGCGAGCATGGTCCCGGGCATGATGGGATCGGAATCGCTGAATCCCACGAAGAGGTTGTCCGACGGGCCCTCGTATCCCACCGTGACCGCCAGGAGATCTCCGGGGCCGACCATCACGGGCTCTTCGAACTCGACGCGGACGAATCCGTCCTCGTCGACGTTGTCCATGACCCAGAGGTCCGTCACGGTGGTCTGCGCCATGGTGGCGTCCGCGGGGATCCCGCCGGGGGCCGCTTGGATCGACACGACGATCGACGCCCCGGTCGGCGCCGGGATCGTCAGGTCCAGGTCCACGGCCCGGATCCGCTCCTCGCGGATCGGCAGGAAGGTCTGCCCGACGAGCTCCGGCGTGACAAGGGGCAAGACCGCGGTCGCTTCCTCCTGGACGATGAGGTGCTCCGGGTTCGCCAGGCCCGGGCAGGTGTCCTCGCAATCGAGGACGCCGTCCTGGTCCGCGTCGGTTAGGTCGGTTACCGACCCCTGGCAGTCTCCCTCGGAGCAGGTGTCATCGGTGGTGCAGGGGTCGCCGTCGTCGCAGGCCGCGGTCTTGTCGACGATCTCGCAGCCCGCGCCGGGCACGCAGATCCCGTCTGTGCAGGGATTGGACGTCCAGCAGGCGTCGTCGTCGGGGGCGTTGACGCAGCCGACAGCGGGATTGCAGCTGTCCACGGTGCAGTCGACCAGGTCGTCGCACGTGTCCGTGGGTCCCGAGATGCACGCCCCCTCTCCGCAGATGTCGTCCAGGGTGCAGGGATCGCCGTCGCTGCACGGGGCCGTGTTGTCCTGGCTGTGGCAGCCCTCGTCGCCGGTGCAGAAGTCGTCGGTGCAGGGGTTGCCGTCCTCGCAGGGGGTCACCACGACCTCGGTGCACGCGCCGTCGACGCAGGATGATTGGGTGAAATGGACGCCATCCACGCAGGTGTATGGGCTGCAGATCCCATCAGCCACCGGCGTGAGGACACACCCGACATCAGGGTCGCAGGTGTCGTCGGTGCAGACGTTGTCGTCGTCGCAGTCCCCATCGACGGTACACTCTGGGATGCAGACGCCGACCTCGCAGTGGCCGGGCCCGCCGGCGCCGGAGGTGCAGGGCTCTCCGTCATCGAGGGCCGAGGACGCGCAGCCGGTGATTGGATTGCACCCGACCTCAGTGCAGGGATTGCCGTCGTCGCAGTCCGTGGGGACCTGCGCGGGGCAGGTTCCCCCTGCGCAGACCGAGGCCGCTGAGAACACGAACCCGTCGCAGGAGCCCGCCGCACAGGAAATACCGTCGTTGTCCAGGGCCACGCAGCCCGTCTCCGGGTCGCAGAGATCGATGGTGCACGGGTTTTCGTCGTCACAACTAGCGACCTCGGGTAGCTCGCAGACCCCATCCTGGCAGGTCCCCGCACCGTGGTACGTGCCGTCGAGGCAGGCGGGATCGCCGCAGGGGTCGGTGCCGCCCGAAGTGTGCACGCAACCGCTCTGAGGATCGCACGTGTCGTCGGTGCAGGGGTTCACGTCGTCGCAGTCCGTGACCGCGGGGGCGGGACAGGCCCCGCCCTGGCAGATGGGGACGTGGTGGAACGCGCCGTCCGCGCAGGCGGGATCGCCACAAGGATCTGCGTTGTTGGTGTGGACGCAGCCGCTCAGCGGCTCGCACGCGTCGTCGGTGCAGGGGTTCTCGTCTTCGCAGGGGGAAACCTCCGCGGGCTGACAGGTCCCGTCCAGGCAGGTGCGGAGGCCGTGATGGATCCCGTCCAGGCAATCGGGGTCGCCGCAGGACGCGAAGTTGTCCGTGTGGGCGCAGCCGCTCTGGGGTTCGCAGGCGTCATCGGTGCAGACGTCGCCGTCGTTGCAGGTCTCGGGGACCTGGGCCGGGCACGCGCCGTCCACGCAGGTCGCCGTGGGCAGCCAGGCGCCGTCCTCGCAAGCTCCGGGGGTACAGGTCACGGTGTTGTTCGTGTGGACGCAGCCGCTCAGCGGCTCGCACGCGTCGTCAGTGCATGGGTTGCCGTCGTCGCAGTCCTCGGGGACCGAGGCGGGGCATACGCCGCCAGTGCAGGCGATCGCAGAAAAAAACGCACCGTCGATGCAGGTGGCGTCCGCGCACGGCGTGACATTGTCCGAGTGGACGCAGCCGCTCAACGGCTCGCACGAGTCGTCGGTGCAGAGGTTACCGTCGTCGCAGTCCACTGAAGCCGGGGTAGGGCAGACGCCGTCCGCGCAGATCCCCTGGGGGACGTAGTCGCCGTCCACGCAGGCCGCTTCGTCACCGCAGGCGGCGGCGTTGTTGGTGTGGGTGCAGCCGCTCAGGAGGTCACACGCGTCGTCGGTGCAGGGGTTGTCGTCGCCGCAGGGGGCGTCCACTGGGGAGAACGTGCACTTTCCGCTCTCCACGTCGCAGTCGTCCTCGGTGCAGTCGATCCCGTCGTCGCAGTCCGCGCCGACATCGCACTCCGGTGTGCAGACCCCCATGGTGCAGGTCCCCTCCTGCTCCAGGGGGGTCGAGCACGCTCCGTCCTCGTTCCCGGCCGCCGATGCGCAGCCGTCCTCCGGGTCGCAGCTGTCGACGGTGCAGACATTGCCGTCGTCACAGTCCAGCGCCTCTCCTGCCTCGCAGACGCCCTCCGCACAGGCGTCGCCGTCGGTGCACGCGTCGCCGTCGTCGCAGTCAGTGGGTTCGGTCACCGGGGCGAAGCCGCATTCTCCGGTCTCCGGATCGCAGCTCGACTGGAGGCAGGGTGCGTCGGGGCCGTCCTCGGGTCCGGGGCATACGATGATCGTGGTCTCGTCCACTACGCAACCGTAGGGCAGAACCGTGAGGTCGCATGCCAGGGTCCCGTTGCAGACGTCCCCGTCCTCGAGATACAGGCAGTCCGTATCCACCAGGCACTCGCAGGGGACCGTGGTCCCCGCGCAGGTTCCGTCCTCACAGCCGTCGTTCACGGTGCATGGGTCGTAGTCGTCGCAGCCCAGGCTGTTGGGCGTATGGACGCAGACCCCGCCCTCGCATCCGTCGTCGGTGCACTCGTTGTCGTCGTCGCAGCCGCCGCAGTCACATTCGTCGTCCGGCCCGGCGGCGCCGCACTCGAGCGCGGCGCACTCCAGGTCGCAGTCCACCACCTCGGGGGGGACATCCTCCTCCAGGTCATCGCTCGTGCCATCGAGGGAGTCTTCCGGCAGGTCCGTAAGGGTGTCCCAGGCCAGATCTTCGACCTGGTCCTCGGGGGTGTCCGGAATCGTGTCCGGCCGAGCGTCTCCGGGGATGTCCCAGGCCAGGTCATCCAAGGTGTCGTCCCACGGAGTCGTGTCCCAGGTGTCGATGCCCGCAATACCGTCTCCACGTATGTCTGCGATGGTGTCCGGACCCGCGGAGTCGATGCCTGTTTCGTCTACGGGGTTGGTGCAGCCGGATGTAGCGATACAGGCCGTGATCAGGATAGCGAAGAGGCTTCGGTGGATGAGCTTCATGGACCCCGCCTTCGATAAGTTCTTCTTCGGTCAGGTAGCGTCGGAGCGCTCGGGGCAGATTCTACCATATCTGGTGGTAGTAGATCTTGTTTGACGAAGCCCGGTTATCGGGAGGATTCCCAGGTGATTCCGTAGGCTCGGGCGAAGGAGACGCCGCCTGTGAGGTCGACGCCGCCGGAGAGCTCCATTGCGTCCGGGTCGTCCGGGTCGTCGTTGATCCAGAGGGAGTCGTCGCCGTAGCCCGTGGGATCGGGTTTGTCGTAGAGGTCCGCGCCGTCCAGATCAGCGAAGAGACCGTACGAGGGGACGTTGGTCCAGTCGCCGCAGGTGCCCACGGCCCAGTCGTAGTCCGTGGCCCAGCCGATTGTCTTGTCGTGCTCCGGGTGGTACTCGTCGTCCCCTTCGGTGTCCACGAAGACGCCGAGGCCGTGGCATTTGGACGCGCCGATCCCCCGGTCAGGGCCCCGGTACCAGTCCGTACCTCCCTCGTCCACGAAGAACGTCACCGAGAAATCGTGGGCGAGACCGACGGAGCTGTGGTTGATCGGGGAGGCGTCGTTGTAGGTGTCGTCACCGCCGCCCTCGAGGAAGGCCGCCAGCGCGAAGTGTTCCGTCGCGCCCTGAACATAGTTGATGCCGTTGTACCGGTCGTTCCCCGCCCTGTCAGCGAAGATCCCGAAGCCGAACCAGTAGCCGTTGCCCTGGGCCATGACCGACGCGCTGTAGTCGTCGTCCCCCGCGTAGTCCCTGAGCATCCCGACGCCGCCGGAGAGGTTCACGTTCACCGTGTGGTCGTCACCTCGGCGCATCCCCGTGGCCGCGCCCTGGCCCCGGCTGATGTTGTGCTCGAAGCCCAACCACCACAGGTAGAGGAATGGCTCCGTAGGGACCAGCTCGTAGCTGTCGTTCCCGCCGCGGTCGTAGTGCAGCGCGTAGGCTGCCACCGACGCGAAGCCCTGGGCTGAGAAGAACGCGCGATAGAGGTCGTCCCCGTCCTGCTCGTAGAAGAGGGAGAGCCCCGCCATTGCGGTGCCCTGACAGGCGGACTCGCATTCGTAGTCGTCGTCGCCGCCGTCGTCCCAGAGCACACCCACGCCGATGGCCCCGAAGCCCTGGCTGAAGCGGAGGCTCCGGTAGACGTCCTCTCCGCCGCCCCGGTCAACCAGGAAGCCGTAGCCCAGGATGCCCGCGCCCTGGCGTGGCGAAGAGCTGAAGGAGAGCGGCCCCCACCCGTCGGCGCCCTCCCAGCGACCACCGGCGTCCGAGGGCAGGGTGCCCTCGATATCGTCGGGATCCGGGACGACGATGTAGCCGTAGCTGTCCGCGCCGTCCAGATCCACGTGGAGAGCCACCGGGTT
This sequence comes from uncultured Myxococcales bacterium, assembly GCA_964576155.1. Taxonomy (GTDB): domain Bacteria; phylum Myxococcota_A; class UBA9042; order CAIXZC01; family CAIXZC01; genus CAZNWW01. The sequence goes on from CAZNWW010000079.1 coordinate 7,278, forward strand.
CGCGGCGCTCACCGTGGCGCCTGCGGGCATGCGGTAGACGTCGTCGCCGCCGGTGTCCAGGGTGAGAAGCATGGGTTGGGCCAGGCGGGGGTCATCGTCCTGGTCCCAGGTGTCGTCAGCGCCGCCGCGCAGGAGGACGCCGCCCAACGGCGTCTCGATGTAGAGCTCGAAGTCGTCGTCGGACCCCGCGGGCGGGTCCGGGGGCAGCTCGTCCACGGCCTGGGCCAGGCGCACTCCACCGGAGAGGAGGTTCTGCGCGCCCGCGCTCGGCTGGGCGAAGAAGACGAGGTCCTCGGGGACGTCGGGGTTCAGTCCGGTGAGGTTGGAGACCACAAAAGAGTGGGGAGCCTTGACGAACACTGCCTGCAGATCTGCACCGGGCGCTATCCAGTTCATGGCCTCGGCACGGAACGCGGCCGCGTCCCGGGCGCCGAGGACCAGCCGTGCTGCGAAGGCCCGCACGTCCGGAGGGACCGAGTCCCAAGCTACGTCCCCGGGACTCCAGGCCTCGCCCGCGTCGTCGAAGACGAGCTGGAGCGCGTCCCGCAACGGCGTCTCGACGGAGACGGCCGGCCAGGGGCCGCCGTGGAGCACGGTGACGCCGAGCGCGTGGGCCTCCTCGGCCAGCGTGGAGGCCAGGGGGTGGTCAGATTCGACCGCCGCGTCCATGCGCAGCGCGAAGCCGCCTGCCGTGCAGGGGATCCGGGTGAGGTCTTCCTGGAGTTCGTGGAAGAGAACCAGGCGGGTCGGATCATCCAGGATATAGCCCCCGTAGGCCTCGTAAACGGCCTTGGAGATCCCGATGGTCAGGTCCAGGCCCAACGCATCCAGGAGCTGGAGGAGGGCTTCGCCCTCGGGGATCTCAGGGGGACAGGTCAGGGGGTTGGAGGATTCCCAGGGAGCGGCTGTCTGCCAGGGGCCGGGAGGGGGGACGTCTGGTGGGGTGTCGGGCTCGGCATCGGAGGAGCGGGCATCGGGGTTCGGGGTGTCGGGGAGGGTGTCCATGGTGATGGAGTCGACGGTGTCCTGGGAAGGGCCGGGAGGATCGCTTGACGGGGAGGAGCAGGAGACGAGGAGGATGATCAGGAGGATCGGGAGTTTGTTCATCGAGCACCTCGATCTCTGCACGGGGTCCTCCCCCCTCCGCCCTTCGGGCACCTCCCCCAACAGGGGGGGAGGGTGACAGTGCTCATCCGGACGTTGGTTGCCGCATCCTCAACCGCACCGGACATGGTTGGGTCTGGCCGTGCCTTCCATAGCAATGGCACGGTAGTCTCTCTCCCCCCTTGTTGGGGGAGATGTCGCCACAGGCGACAGAGGGGGGAGGACCCCGTGCAGAGATCTCACTTAAAGCACCTTCAGTGGCTGCTCACCCAACAAGTTTCCATCTGTGTACGGCTGACCGTTGCGGTACTCCATGTCGTACCACTTGAGTCCGTTCTCGTACCAGCCCACCTGGCGGCCGTGCTGGAGGCCCTTGCGCCAGGTGCCCTCGGACTCCTTCTGACCGCTCTCGTACC
>CAZNWW010000079.1:8807-10764 GCA_964576155.1 uncultured Myxococcales bacterium
GCGGGTCAGGGTCCCGTGGAGCTGGCCGTTGCGGTACCATCCCTCGGATTCCTTCGCGCCGCCCCGGTACCAGGTCCTGAGCGCGCCGTGCTGCTGGTTGTTGTTCCACTCCCCGTAGGATTCCTTCGGGCCGTTTTCGTACCAGTTGGTGACCGTCCCGTGGAGCAGGCCGTTGCGATACCAGCTCTCGCTCCATTTCTTCCCCGTGGGGTACCACCAGACGAGGCGGCCATGCTGTTGTCCGCCCTGCCAACCGCCCTCGGACTCCTTCTTGCCGTTTTCATAGTAGTAGGTCAGGATCCCCTGGAGCTGGTTGTTGCGCCACTCGCCCTCGGCCTCCTTGTGGCTGGCCCGGCTCCACCAGCTCGCCTTCCCGTGCATCACGCCGGCCCAGATCTCCACCTCGGACTCCAGGGCGCCGGTGACGTACCAACGGCGGGTCAGGCCGTGCTCCACGCCGTCCATCCAAGTGGACTCGGATGCCCGCTCTCCGCTCGGGTGCCAGGTGACCAGCGTCCCGTATAGGCGCCCGCCGAGCCACTCGCTGCTCCGCATGAGCGTGCCGTCGGGTCTCCACTCGAACATGGGGCCCTCGGGGCGCTCGTTGTGTTCGCAGCCAAGTTTCAGCCCCTCGGGCGGAGCCGCGCCCGTGAGGATTGCGCCCCCGGGACATTCCAGGGTGAGGGTTCCGTCCGAGGAGGCCCAGCGGGCGGTCTCCTTCGGGTCGACGCAGACCTGATCCAGGCATCGGAGCCCGGCCGCGCAGTCCGCGGTGCTCGCACAGGATTCTCCAGCGGTCGACGCCTCGAGGACCGGCGTATCGGTGCGGCAGCCGGCAGTGGTCAGCAGCAGGAAGCCGAAGAGGAGTGTGGGTTTCATGTTGTTTCGTCTCTCAAAGGTGTGCTCCTGGAATGTACTCCTGTAAACCTACCGCGAATTACGCCTGCGGTTCAAGGTTGCGGACGCGGGGTGAAGCCCGGTGTGAACCGTGGTAGAGATAGTCTGGATCACGGAGAACGCGATGCTGGCGAAGCGACATTTCATGGGATGGGATCGGCCCGTTGTGGAGACCGCCGCCGAGGCGATCTCTCAGGGGCGCGGGCTGTGCCCCCTCGATCTTCGGGGCACCCTGATCGTGGTCCCGACGGCCCATTCGGGGAGGCGTCTGCGTGAGCGCCTGGCCGTCCTTGCCGGGGCGAAGGGCGGCGCCGTCCTCCCCGGTCCTATCCGGACCCCGGCCCAGCTCCTCGCCTCTGACCGGCCCCTCGCAACCCGCCTGGCGACCTGGGTGGCGTGGACCCGGATCCTCCTGGAGATGAACGACGGCGCGGCCCCTGCTCTGCTGCCGCGAGGCCCGGGAGAGGACTTCCCCTCGGTGCTCTCCACCGCGCGTCGCCTGGCCGGGGTTTGCGACACCCTGGGAGAGGCCGGGCTCGCACCTCGGAGCGTGTTGGAGGATCACGGAGGCCTGGAAGAACCCCAACGATGGGGAGAACTGGCGTCCCTCCACGAGGCCGTGATCATGCGACTCGAATCCCAGGGGCTGGCGGATCGGAACCAGGCCCGGCGGGAGGCCTTGGACGATCTCGATGTCCCGGAGGGTGTGACGCAGGTGACCGTCCTGGGTGTAGCGGATCCCATGCCCCTCGCAGTCCAGGCCCTCGATCGCCTGGCCGAAAAGGTTCCGGTGGACTTGTTCATCCACGCACCAGAGGCCTTGCGGGACGCGTTCGATCCTTGGGGACGGCCCCGTCCCGAGATCTGGGAGACTCGGATCCTGCCCATCGGGGACGAGGCCATCCACGTGGCGGCGGAGCCGGTAGACCAGGCGGTCAGGGCCGGGGCCCTCCTGGATCGGATGGAAGTGTCGGTGGAGGACCTGGTCATCGGCATGCCCGATCCGGACCTGGCGCCGGCGCTGTACCGTGAGCTTGAGCGGCGGGGCGCAGCCGGGTAC
>CAZNWW010000080.1:0-10634 GCA_964576155.1 uncultured Myxococcales bacterium
GCCACGGTCACGCCGTCCTTGATGTCCACCGGCGCGAACTTCCGCAGGAGGGAGTCGATGAGGCCGCCGCCTGCGCCCGAGAGGACCGCGGCCTGGATCGCCGGCTCGAAGGGCAGGAAGAGGGGACCGGTGGTCCCACCCTGGGAATGCCCGACGAAGAAGAGGTTGTCCGTGTCCGTCACCGCGGGGTCCTCCGCGGAGAAGGGGGGATCCGTGAGGTCGATCGCTTCACCCAGGCGCAGCATGGAGAAGTTGTCCGCGGCCCCCTGGACGAAGTTGCCCAGCGCAGCCTGGGGGTTACGGAAGTTGAACACCAGGGAGTCCGTGTCGATCAGGGTGTCGCCCTTTCGGGGGCCGTGCATCACCTGGTCGTAGCCCAGCACCATGAAGCCCGTGTCCCGGTCGAAGGCCTGGGTGTCCGGGTTCCAGATCTCCGCGCCGGAGAGCATCCCCGAGATCCCGATGGCCACGTGGCTTCGATAGTTCCCGCCGGTGCCGTGCGCGTAGAGGACCAGGGGCCAGCCCGTCGCGGGCATCTCCAACTCCTTGGGTACGGTCAGGGAGAAGCAGACGTCCTCAACGCCCTTCTGCTTGGGCTTACCCGTGGGGTCCAGCTCCACCCGGCCGCCGTCCACCGGATCGTAGTAGGGCAGGGTGCCGGACTGGAAGCTGGGCAGGCGCGCCTTCCCCTGGAATTCGTAGAACCCCGGGTCCGTAGCGAAGCAGCCCCGCTGGTGTTCTTCTCCCGAAAGTCCGTCGTCGCAGGGGGAGCTCACCCCCTCGCCGCAGAGCACCATCTCGATGATCGCCGGGATTCCCTTGCCGGCTAGAACCACCCCGGCCTTTTCAACGATGGACCGGGGGTCGTAGGTGCTGAACACCGCCGCGCCGATGACGTCGCCCGCGGCGATGTCGAGGTCCGCCGCTGCGGGGTGGGCGAGGAAGGTCCGCAGGGGGGCGTAGGCCTCCCAGGCGCGCCCCAGATCCGTGTTCCCGGGCTTCTGGCCTCCCATCACCGCCGCGAAGTCCGCGTCCTGCTGGTAGGTCCTGTTTGCGCCGCCCTCCTCCGCGGGTTCCGCAGGGATCGTGTCGGTGACCAGGGCCGCGTAGGTGTGGCCCGGGCTCAAGGGCCGGGACCAGGGCACCGAGATCGCCAGGTGGTTGGGGCAGATGTAGTTGCCCCCCTTGCCCGAGCTGAAGCTCCAGTTGATCGAGCGGGAGGCCCCGTAGTCGTCCAACTGGGGATCGGTGATGTCCAGCAGGAAAATATTCTGGCCGTCCCCCTGTGCCACCAGGGACTCCTTCAGGGGATTCGCCGGCGTAACGCTGAACCGCAGGAAGACCACCGGGTTCGTGCCGTACGCACCCAGGTCGCGCTCCATCACTTCTATGACCCGCTTGAGCACGTCCATCCCCACCACGCCGGGGCCCGGGGTGGGGTGCCCGCTCAGGAAGAGGTGGCCGTTCTTGACCCGCGCATCGTTGGGGAAGGGCAGGCGGTAGAACTCGGTCACCTTCTCGCCGCTCCGGGGGACCTCGAAGAGGACCCGGGGCGGGTCGCCGATCTCCGAGCCCGGCGCGCAGGTCGGGCCGAGGAACAGCGGGAGCTGCACTCCGAGGAGTCCGCAGACCATCTCCCCTGAAGCAGTCTCCCCGCAGGCCAGACCCCCGAAGCACTCGTCCGTGTCTTCGCAGGCCTCCCCCATGTCCTTGTCGCCCTCGGGCTGGCAGGACCCGGTGAAGCCCACGGGTTTACAGTAGTAGCCCTTCTGGCAGTCCAGGTCCGTGGAGCAGATGTCCCACTGCTCCCCGTCACCCGCGGGTTGGCAGGTCTTCTGTTCTTCGAGGTTCTCCAGGTTGAACCCGCAGATCAGGCCGTCGCCGCATTCAGCGCTGATCATGCAGCGCATGTCCGCCGGGATCGTCCCTGCGGGCTGGCAGGTGCCGCCCTGGCAGGAGAGGCCGATGCGGCAGTCGTCGTCAGCGCTGCAGGGTTCGCCGACTTCTTTGCCCTGGGTGAAGGCGTCGGTCTCTACGCCGGGCCCGCCAAGGTCCAGGACGGAGCCGGTCTTCTTGAACTCGCCGCAGCCGGTCGCGGCCAGCATAAACAGCAGGAGGAGGATGCCGCGCTGTCTCATGTGGTCCTCACAGAGGGTCAGAGGTCAGATTCAATTCTAGGTTCGCGACCCGGGCCCGTCAACCGATGGCGTCGAGCGAGCTCGCGCAGGTGTTTGCGGTCCATGCGCGCCTCCCGGGCTGCGCGGCTGAGGTTCCCGCCGGTGCGGCGCAGGAGCTCCCGAATGAACTCCCGCTCGAACTGATCCGTGGCCTGTCGCCGCGCCGCGCGGTAGCCGCCGGACCCTGGCTCATCCTTGCTTGGAGGGGAGTCGAAGGGCAGCACGTCGGGGCCGGCCAGGTGACCCGACGTGAGCGCGGCCGCCCGCTGGATCACGTTGTAGAGCTCTCGGACGTTCCCGTGCCAGGGCCAAGCCCGCAGCCGCTCCCAGGCCGGCTCGTCGAAGCCTGCGAAGGGGGCGCGCCGCCCCTGCCTCCCGGTGCCCGCAAGCCGCGCGGAGAGGTGCTCCACGAGGAGCTCCAGATCTTCGAGTCGCTCCCGCAGCGGAGGGAGGACGAGCCGTACCACGTCCAGGCGGAACAGCAGATCCGCCCGGAAACGCCCAGCGTCCACGTCCAGCCGGAGGTCCCGGTTCGTCGCGGCGATCAGGCGGAGGTCGATGGATCGCGTATGGCGGCCCCCGACCCTGCGGATCTCGTGGCGCTCCAAGAGGCGCAGTAGCCGCGGCTGCACGTCCAGGGGGAGCTCCCCGATCTCGTCCAGGAAGAGGGTTCCGTCCTCTGCCAGCTCGGCCAGGCCCATGCGTCCCTCCAGCGCGCCGGTGAACGCGCCCCGCTCGTGGCCGAAGAGTTCACTCTCCACGAGATCCCGGGGGAGCGCTGCGCAGTCCACTACGACGAAGGGGCCGGCCCGCCGGTGGCTCAGCTCGTGGAGCCGCCGGGCAGCGACCTCCTTCCCGGCCCCGGTCTCTCCCTCCAGGAGCACCGTCACGTCCGTCGGCGCGACCCGGCGGAGCAGGGAGAAGAGAGACCGCATCGCAGCAGAGCGCCCCAGCAGGTTCCCGAGGCGTTCTCCTTCGTTTTCGTCCGCCTCGATGAGCTCCGCGGCGGGCTCGAAGCGCATCGGCACTTCCCCGACGCGGAAGCTGCAAGGCGCGTCCAGGATAGCCGCGGTCACCCGGGCTCCGCCGATGCGGGTGCCGTTGGTGCTCTCCAGGTCCCTGAGCAGCCAACCGTCGGGCCTGCGTTCCAGGACGCAGTGGTGCCGGGAGACCGTGTCCGATTCCGGACGGACCTCGTTCCCGGGCGCTGTGCCGATGCGGACCCGACCCGAGAGGAAGAGGGTTCCCTCTCCGTCGTCGATGGTGACCCGGCACCCAGGCACAGCGACCTGGTGTACCGGGATGAAGCGGGTGGTGTCGTCGGTCATGTCCTGTCTCCCTGTCAGGTCTCCCCGAAGACCTCGAATCGCTCCATGTGGAGTTCCTTCCGGGCGGTGAGGATCACCTCCCGGCCGGTGCGGCGCTCCAGCTCCTCGAGGAGGCCCCCATAGACCTGGAGCAGCGTGTCCACCACCCGGGGATTCGCGTGGACGTGGAGGCGCCTCACGCTCTGGGCGGGGATCTTGTCGCGTACACTCTCCATGACCCGGTGGCACACGGTCTCCGGGCTCTTCAAGTAGCCCTTGCCGTGGCAGCAGTAGCAGGTCTCCGTTAGGGAAGCCAGGAGGCTCTCACGGGTCCGCTTCCGGGTCATCTCCACGAGGCCGATCTCCGAGATCCCGGCGACCCTCACCTTGGCCTTGTCCTGCTCCAGCGCGTCGATCAGGCCCTTGAAGAGCGTGTCTCGGTTCTCCACCGTGGCCATGTCGATGAAGTCGATGACGATGATCCCGCCTACGTTGCGCAGGCGGAGTTGGTGCGCTGTTTCCACCGCGGCCTCGAGGTTGATCTTCAGGATCGTCTCCTCGATGTCCGTCTTTCCGACGAACCGCCCGGTGTTCACGTCCACCGCGGTGAGGGCCTCGGTGCGCTCGATGACGATGCTGCCCCCGGAGGGGAGCCAGACCCGCCGGTCCAGGGCCTTGGCCAGCTCGACCTCCACCCCGAATTTATGGAAGAGGGATTGATCCCCGGTGTGCAGATTGAAGAGGTGCTCCTGGCCCTTCATGAAGTGCCCGACGAAGTCCAGGACCTGCTTGTATCCAGACGAGGAGTCGATGATGAAGCCCTCGTATTTCTGGGTGATGAAGTCCCGCGCCGAGCGCAGGAGGAGGCTCAGGTCCTCGTGGATCATGGAGGGCGCGTCGAGGTGGTCCGAGGCTGAACTCAGCTGCTCCCAGAGGGATTGGAGGACCCGGATGTCCGCGTCCACCTCTGCCTCGCCGCGTCCTTCCGCCGCGGTGCGGAGGATCAGGCCCATACCCTCGGGGCGGACCCGCTCACCGAGGGCGCGCAGCCGCTCCCTCTCTTCGATGTCTTCGATGGCCTTGGAGACCCCCACCTTATGGCCCAGGGGCAGGAGGACCGCCAGGCGGCCGGGGAGGGAGATCTGCCTGGTGAGCCGGGCGCCCTTGGTACCGATAGGCTCCTTGCGCACCTGGACGATGATCTCCTGGTTCTCCCGAACGTGTTCTTCGATACGGGTGCTCACCACCTCAGCCTTGCGGAGCTCCATGGTCGCGCCGTTCGCCTCCTCATCGCGGACGTTGTCGGGGAGGGTCTCCTCGGGGTCCCCTCGGGTCGGGGCAGCGTCCAGCGCATGGAGGAACGCGGTGCGGCTGAGCCCCACGTCCACGAACGCTGAGTTGATGCCGGGAAGGACGCGCACGACGCGTCCCTTGTAGATATTGCCGACAACCGTCCGGTTGTCGGCCCGCTCCACCTGGATTTCCACGGTGCGGCCGTCCTCGACGGCGGCGACGCGGGTCACCTCAGGGGTATGGGTCGCAAGAATGACGTTCTTCATCGCTCCTGTCCGTTGTCGGAGTACACGATTGCCACGTCCCCGGGCACAGGCCCGGGGGGGGGGAGATGTCCGGGTGCGCTCCCGGCTACTCCTTGCGCGGCACGTCGAAGTACCCCTCGGACAGGCTGATCGGATCCCCACCGAGCTGGTCCTCGAGCTGCCCGGTGAAGGTCCCCTTGACCCGCCCCTCGTTGGCGGGTCCGAACTCCTCCAGGGTCAGGTCATACTCCGAGGAGACGAAACGCCATTGCGTCGTTCCCGGGAGCTCACTCCCGTCGTTGAAGAGGTAGATAACGGTCACCGATCCGGGATCCGCGGACGAGAAGTAGCCCACGACCCCCTCCTCGATGTTCTGGATCTGGATCTCGAAGATGTAGGAGCCCTTGGCCATCTTCACCTGGAGCTTCTTTTCGGCGTGGATGTAATTGGCGGTCTTGTTGGAGGTGAACTTCACCTCCTCGTTTGCGAAGTCCCCGCCGTTGAACGACACCTCGCCCTTGCTGAGGGGCTCGAGGGGCGGGATGTCCGGCGCCGGGATATCCGGCGGCGGCACGAAGCCGTCGCCCGCGTCGTCCGTCGTGTCGTCGGCGGTCACCGTGTCGTCCAGGGTGGTGGTGTCTTCGCCCGCGGTGGGCTCGTAGATCACGTCGCAGACCTTCTCTTGGCAGAAGCCCTCGACGCAGACCTCTTTACCACCGCAGGTCACCGACTCTGCGCGCCCCTCGGGGGTGCAGACCTTCGCGGTGGCGATATCCTCGCAGAACCGTCCCAGCGGGGTGTCCTTGCAGTTGGGGTGCACGGGCACGCAGTAGTTAGCGGCCGCCAGATCGCAGTACTCTTCCCCCGCGCAGGCGGCGAAGGCCCAGGCGGACTCGTCCTCGGTGCAGGTCACGTAGCCGCCCTCGGGTGCGCATTGGACGTCTCCTGCGTTACAGGGTACAGCGAAACAATCCCCCCCGGCGCAGGTGGTGCCGTCGCCACAATCGAAGGGCGACTGGATCGAGAGATCCTCCTTGCACTTCGTGCCCGACGTCACGTCGGTACAGGTCGCCTTCCCAGGCTCCACGCAGGCAGCGATGCTGCACGCGCCGTTCTTGCAGACCTGCTGGAAGCAGTACTCGTAGAGGTATCCGGTTCCGTCCCCATTGCAGGTCCGGACGTATTGCCCGTCGCAGGTCGGCTCCCCGGCGTCACAGCCGGGGAGCATTTCGACGCAGGCTTTGTTACCGCCGTTCCCATTGCCGCTGTCACCTCCGCCTCCGCCGCAGGACGGGAGCACCACCAACGCGATGAGAGTCGCGATTGCCATCCGTTTCATCTTCGCCTCCTCGAAAAACTCGTTTCAACCAACATTTCCTACAAACCGAATGTCGCCGGAGATTCTACCAACTTGCCGGGGTTTTGGAAAGATCTGTTGCTCAGCGAGGGCGGTCCCGGTAGAATTTGATATCGCAGGTTTCTTGTAGAAATTGACAAGCGTTATCACCGCTCAAGGAGGCTCCCATGGCGCCCCGGATTCCGGCTTTCGCCGTACTGGTCTGCGTATTAGGCCTCGTCGCCTGTAACAAGGGCGACACCACGATTCCCAACTTCGCCGTGGACACCGTGGATGTGCCTCCGAGCCTCGATGTGGAGGGGAAGTTGGATCTGACCCCCGCGGAAGACCTGACGCCGCAGGGGGAACTCGGTCCCTCGCCGGACATCGACGAGGAGGTGCCCATCGGCCAGCCGTGCTCCGACGCAGGCGACTGCGGCGGGGGCTACTGCGTCGAGGGTCCCGACGGCGACATCTGCGTCCACTCCTGCGTCACCGAATGCCCCGAGGGATATTCCTGCAAGGGGCTTGACCTCTACGGGGGCGATCTCGAGTTTCTCTGTGTTCCGGACTGGTGGGACCTCTGCACCCCGTGTGCCACGGACAAAGACTGCGGGGGGGACGACAACCACTGCATCATCGTCCCCGACGAGGGACATTTCTGCGGCCTGTCCTGTGGCGAGACGGGGACCTGTCCCTTGGGCTACTCCTGCCTCCAGGCGGAGCTGGCAGCCGGCGGAGATTTTGCCTGGCAATGCCTCCCAGGCGTCGGATCGAGCTGCCTTTGCCAGGAGGAGAACACCGGCGAGTTGAAGCCTTGCGAGGACTCCAACCAGTACGGCACCTGCTCCGGCCAGCTGGCCTGCGAGGGCGCGGCGGGCTGGGGTCCCTGCGACGCTGATACCCCCGCACAGGAGGTCTGCAACGGAGACGATGACGACTGCGACGGCGAGGCGGACGAGGGCTTCTCGGACACGGACATGGACGGGGAAGCCGACTGCGTCGACAAGGACGACGACGGTGACGGGATCCCCGACGATCTTGACAACTGTCCCAAGACGGCCAACGAAGGGCAGACCGACTTCGACGGCGACGGCCTCGGGGATGCGTGCGACGACGACGACGACGACGACGGCTGGCCCGATCCGGCGGACTGCAAGCCCTATGAACCCGAGGCCAATCCCGGCGCGGTTGAGGAATGCGACGGCGTCGACAACAACTGCAACGGCCAGGTGGACGAGGGCTACGCGGACACGGACTTCGACGGATTGGCCAACTGCACCGACCCGGACGACGACAACGACGGGGTCCTGGACGGGGACGACTGCAAACCCCTCGACCTCAACTCCTACCCCGGCGCCACGGAAGCCTGTGACAGCGTGGACAACGACTGCGACGGCAAGGTGGACGAGGGCTTCCCCGATCTGGACGCGGACGGAATCGCAGACTGCACCGACGTCGACACCGATGGAGATGGCGACCCGGACCCCAGCGATTGCGAGCCGACCAACGGCGCGGTCTACAACGGCGCACCGGAGCTCTGCGACGGCTTCGACAACAACTGCAACGGGCAGGTGGACGAGGGCTTCGCGGATACGGACTTCGACGGGCTGGCCAACTGCATGGATCCCGATGATGACAACGACGGGGATCCGGACGACACCGACTGCGCGCCCACCAACCCGGAGATGTACACCGGGGGGATCGAGTCCTGCGACGGCATGGACAACAACTGCAACGGCAAGAATGACGAGGGCTACCCGGACTCCGACGGCGACCAGGAGGCCGACTGCTACGACCTGGACGACGACAACGACGGGGACCCGGATCCGTCAGACTGCAACCCCCTGGATCCCGAGGCCTACAACGGCAACGTCGAGGTCTGCGACGAGAAGGACAACGACTGCGACGGCGTGGCGGACGAGTCTGGTGCGCAGGGATGCACAACCTTCTACAAAGACAAGGACGACGACGGCTACGGGATGGTCAACCAGTCCCTCTGTCTCTGCGGCCCCGAGGACACCTACACAGCGACCATGTCCGGGGACTGCGACGACTCGTCCTGGTCAGTGCATCCGGGGGTTCTGGAGGTCTGCAACAACCAGGACGACGACTGTGACGGCACCACCGACAACCCCGGCTCCCTGGGCTGTGACGACCTCTTCGAGGATCCGGACGGGGACGACTGGGGCCAGGGCGAGCCCGCGTGCCTCTGCTGGATGCAGGATCTCTATACCACCGAACAGGGCGGCGACTGCGACGAGAACGACGTCGAGATCAACCCTGGCGCGGAGGAGGATTGCGACGGGATCGACAACAACTGCGACGGCCAGGTGGACGAGGGAGTGAGCGGCACCTGCGGGACCTGCGATCCCACCTGCAACCAGGTCACCATCGGGCCCGACGGTGACGAGTCCTTCACCCTCGAGGACGAGAACTCGTCCGGCCTCGCGGAGGATGACGATGGGAGCTTGGTCCTTGACAGCGAGGAGGTGAGCCTGGCGTTCATCTGGATCGCCAACTCCGGGGAGCACACGGTCTCCAAGCTCGACACGACCACGGGCAACGAGACAGCGCGTTACCGCACCTGCAACAACCCGTCTCGGACCGCTGTGGATCTCTACGGGGACGTCTGGGTCGCGTGCCGGGAGGACGGCGGCGTGGCGAAGATCATCGTCTACGAGGAGAACTGCCTCGACGCCAACGGCAACGGCATCATCGAGACCTCCCGGGATCTCAACGGGGACGGAAACATCAGCGGATCGGAGATCCTCCCCAAGGGCCAGGACGAGTGCGTGAAGTTCATCGTCTACCCCGGGGGCTCCCTCCAGCGCGCGGCCGGTGTAGACGCAGAGAACCATGGCTGGATCGGGGATTGGTACGGCGCCACCCTGCGGCGCCTGGATCCGAACACCGGCGCCGTGGTCCGCACAATCTCGAGCCTTCCCGCCCAGCCCTACGGCCTCGTGATCGATGGCGACGGGATCATCTGGATCTCGGGGCGCGGGGGCAGCAAGCTGGTGCGGGTGGACCCGTCCACGGAGCCTGCGCAGGTCTCCTCCTTTGTCTCACCCCTGGGCGCGTTCAGCCCCTACGGGATCACCCTGGACTACAAGGGTCGGGTCTGGATGGGCAACTGCTGCTCCAAGCACGTCGGGTATCGCTTCGATCCCACGACGAATCAGTGGGCACAGGCCACGTGCGTAGCGCGCCCCCGGGGCATCGCCGGCTCTGCCGACGGCATGATCTATATCGCCAACGACCAGTCCAACAAGGTAGCGGTGGTGGACTCGGACACCCTCCAGACCCTGGGCTACGTCGATCTGGGTGGCGGTCGCTTCCCCGTGGGCATGGCGGTGGACTTCGACGGCTACGTCTGGGCGGTGAACCAGTCCTCCGGCAGCTCGACAAAGATCGACCCCGACACCCTGGTCAAGATCGGGGAGTACAGCGTCGGCTCGGGCCCCTACACCTACTCGGACATGACCGGGTACTCCCTGCTCAACTACACCTCGCCCCAGGGCTACTACCAGCACGTGATCCCCGGCGGCCCGGTCGGAGCCACGGAGTGGAGCGAGGTCTTCGTGGACATCACCTTCCAGGGGGAGAGCACCGCCAAGGTGCGTGTGCGCTCGGCGGACACCGTGACCAGCCTGCCCCAGGCGGACTGGCACGGCCCCTTCGGTCCGTATCCCCCCAACGTCTTCCCCCTGGATCTCGAGCCCCTGGATCTCACGGGTAAGTATCTCCAGGTGGAGGTCGTGCTCATCCCGGACGAGGACGGCGCGAGCCCGCTCCTCAAGGGCATCTCCGTCCAATTCCATGTTCCCTAGCGTCTACCGGCCTGAGGCTCTCTCGGGGATTTCTTGAGGGGCATTCGATCAATAGGGAATTTGGTTCTAGACTGGCTGGATCGTCGTGTTGCGCGGCTGCCCCGGCCCCTGGGCACGGCGGTAGCGCTGGTGATCAGCGTCCTGGTGAATGCGGCGCGGGCCTTCGAGGGCAAGCGCCTGCACCGCGATGCGGCCTTTCTCGCCTACTTCGGCCTCCTCTCCCTGATCCCCTTCCTGTCCCTGCTCGTGTGGGTCACGAGCCTCCTCGCTGCGCCGGTGATTGCGGACCCCGAGCGTCGTGAAGGGCTTCGCACGTCTATCCTGGGTGCGACGGAGCACGTCTTCCCCTTCCTGGCGGACCAGGTGACCAGCTTCCTCTCGGAGGTCACGGCCACCTCGGGCGCCGGGGGGATCTATGGTCTGGTTGCCATGTTCATCACCTC
>CAZNWW010000081.1:0-10516 GCA_964576155.1 uncultured Myxococcales bacterium
CGCCGAGACACCGCTGGCACGCTCCGGCGGTGCGAAAGACATCGCAGCCGCGCTGGGTTGGCTGATAGACGCGGATTTCGTCACCGGGCAGGTGGTGTACGTGGATGGGGGACAGCACCTGGATCCGTACAAGCGGGGACCGGGGAGCGCTCCGAAACCCGGCCCTTGATTGCGCGAGCGCCCCCGCCCACTATATTCATTGCTGTCATTGAAGGCTGGGAGCGTTGAATGAAACGGCTGGTAGTGTTCGGAAAGGGAGGAATCGGGAAGTCTACCATCTGCACCAATCTTGCGGCCCTCCTCGCCCAGAGAGGAGAGCGCGTCCTGCAGATCGGCTGTGATCCCAAGCACGACTCCCACCTTCGACATTCCGTCCCAGGTCCGGTTACCACGGTGATGGACGCCTTCATCGCAGGCTCCGGGCGGCTGCGACCCGCTGATCTGAAGGACCTGGTGGTCACCGGCGGCACCGGCGTGGACATCCTCGAGACCGGCGGCCCGGAGCCGGGCAAGGGATGCGCCGGGCGGGCCGTGGATATCGTCCTGGAAGTGATCAAGGAGCCGCCGGCGCTCACCGACGCCTACGACGTGGTGCTCTTCGATGTCCTCGGAGACGTGGTCTGCGGCGGCTTCTCCGCGCCGATCCGCGAGGAGGCCCCCTCGGACATCATCCTCGTCGTCTCCGAGGAGTACATGGCCCTCTACGCCGCAAACAACATCGCCCGTGGGATCCGTAACCTCTCGAAGAGCGGCGGTGCGCGACTCATCGGCGTCGTCGGCAACAAGATCCACGACCCCCTGGCTGGGGACCTCATCGAGCGCTTCGCTGCGGCCCTCGGCACCCGCGTCCTCGGGTTGCTCCCGTTCAGCGCGGAAGTCGTGCGCGTCGAGTTCGACGGGGAGACCATCATCGCCGTGGAGCCCGAAGCGCAGATTACCGAGGCCTATCGCACGATCCTCGACGCGGTCATCTCCGTCGAGGACAGGGATCGGGTGGTCCCCACGCCGCTGGAGGACGGGGCTATTCGAGAGATCTACCTGCGCCATCTCGGCCAGGCGGGGGCCAAGTGAGCAGCCCTGTCTTTTCAACACGTGCTGCGCGTCGCCTCGACGAAGACCTGCTGGCTGCTGTGCGACTCATCGGGACAACCGGCCTCGGCTGCACCGGCCTGCACCCGGAGCGCAGCGGGCGGCTGCGCATCGGCCTGGCGCAGGATGGGAACGAGACAGCGCTCGTCCTCGAGGATGCGAATGACGAGGCCCCCCGCGGACCGGCCCTGGGGTTCGGGCGCCGCCGCCTTGTGGTGCTGTCTCCTGACATGTACGCGAAGGACGCCGAGGCCCTCTTGCGGCGCGTCCGAGACGCACTCGACATGGCTGCCCAGGGGCCTCTGACTCTGTGGATGACCCCTCCGGAGCAGGGGAGCGACCGCATCGGACGCAGCGGAGGAGGGCTGGCCGCGTCACTCATGGGGCGGGTAGCCCTCGGCACCCCCGTCTGGGACGGCTGGAAGCCCGAGCGGTTCACCTGGCTGGTTGACGAGGCGGGCAGCGGAATCGAGATGATCTTCTCCGCGGTGGGTCAGGAGTCGGTCACCTACCTCCTGGTGGACGGACAAGACCGTGAGGGGTGGTTTCAGGTCGCCGGCACAACATTGGGACCGCTGATGCGTCGTGGGGACTCGGACCAGCCGGACGCCGCACACCCGCTGGATGATCCCCTCGGCTTCATCTTCAGCCAGGCTTTTCCCCTGGGCGCGCATTGGACCGAGGCCGGGTCGCAGGCGGATGACGCCGCCGAGGTCATGCGCCGGAGGCAACAGAACACCGGCCTCATCGGTGACTGCAACCGGGGCGGCACGGAGACCATGGGGGAGCGCAGGAGTCGCTTCTTCGACGTTTGGGGAACCGCGGACGCGCTCGGAAACAGCGCCGGCGTAGCTGTTCGGAGCGATCGGGTGCTCCTCATGCATGCATCACGGGAATGTGCCCTCGCTACGAACACCTTGAGCGGGGATCTAGCGGTAGGAATGCGGCCTTGGGGTGAAGAGCGCGTGGACTTCTCTCTCTCGCCGGGGAACTACCTCGTCACGGACGTGGACGACAAGACCATCGTCATGGGGGGTGAGGAGCGGTACCTCGAAGCGCTGGAAGACAGCCTGCAGCGCCAACCGGATGGCGAGGTCGTGGTCTTCCAGGGATGCGATTATCACATGATCGGGGACGACGTGCGCGGCGCGTGCCGGCGCTGCGCCGCCGAGGGAAAGGACCGAGTCCGCTTCATGCAGCCGGAGATCCCCCAGTTCCAGGAGATGGACTCCAGGAGCTGGTGGGGGAACTTCCTGGAAGCTTGCGCGGCCACGGGCGCCGAGCGGAGCGCCGCGCCGCAGGTAAACCTGGTCGGCTACGGACCGCCGGGGGGCCGGGGAGTCAGAGAGGCGTCGACGCTCCTGGAGGCGGCAGGGATCACCGTTGGGGCGACCGCCCTCCCATTCCCCAGCGGGGACGCAGAAGAAAGGTGGGGAGAGGCCTGGCTCACCCTCGTGTCACCATGGCTTCCCGTAGACGAAGTGTTCACGCACCATCTCCGGAAGCAGGGGCTGCCCTACGCCGCCCCTCCCCTCCCCTATGGAATCCGGGGTAGTCGTGACTGGCTGGGATCCGTCGCTGCGGCCCTGGGGATCGCTCCGATCACCACCGATGCTTTCGGCGAGCTGGTGGGGGAACAGGTGCCGCGGCTACCCGGACTCGAGGCCGAAGCGCGGAGTTCCGGCGGACGGATCGGCCTTGTGTTCGACAAGGGCACCCTCGAGGAGATCCTGGCGCCGGAGTTCTTCTTCGGGACCTCTCCCCTGGATGTCCTCGCTGATCTCGGCTTCGAGGTCATCTTCGTCCACGCGCCCATCGCCGGACCCGCCCGGGTTCCCGGCGACGCGTCCCTCTCCGTGTTGGCAACCCGGGGTGCCACCTTCGAGGCGTGGGAGCCGGGGACGGGGAACGAGACGGTCCTGGAGCACTACGACTTCGACCTGGTCTACTGCGACGCCCTCGAGACGGGCTTCATCCGGGAGGCCGGTTCGGCTACCTTCGACATCAGGGATCTCGGGATGGGCCTCGGCGGTATGGAGCGGAGCATCGAGTACTTCCTCGCCGGTCGCCGGTTGACCCTGTATCGGCGCCTTCGCCATCTCGGGAGCACGCCATGACAGACTACACCTGCCCGACCGGCCCCACCTTCCTCGACGGCGTGCTGCTCGTGGCCTCGGCGATCCCGGACGCTGGTATCGTCTACCGTGGCAGCACCTGCGTGGACGAGCGGATCCGTCAAACCCTGCGTCCGCATGTGCGCACGGGCGCCCTGGAGGCGAACTCTGACAGCGGCCGTCTCGTCCTCACAATGGACCCCTATACCGTGTCGGTGATGGGTACCGAAGACCGGGTTGAGGAAGCGGTGGAGCATCTCGCTTCCAGGCCTGAGATCAACCTGGTCCTCGTCGCATCGCTGTCCCGCTACACCCTCACCGGGGAGAAGCTCGATCCCGTCGCCAGGGCCCTCGACGCCAGGTTCCCCGACGTTGACGTGCAGGCGCTGTCGACCCGGTTCCTGACGCGGGATCATACAGACGCCTTTCGGGTGTTCTACGACGGCCTGGCGACTCGGTTGATCGCACAGGGGCTGGGCGCGACATCTCCGGACTCGGTGGGGCTCCTCGGCTACCCGTGGTTGCGGGACTGCGGCGATTGCCGTGGCGACATCGAGGAAATCGAACGGCTCGTCGAGTCCCTCGGGCTGACCTGGTCCGGGGTCATCCTCGACGGGCGCCCTTCCACCATGTTCCCCGAAGTAGCAGGGGCCGGAACGCTGGTGGCCTTTCCGGATGCGTCGGGCGCGGCGGATGCCATCGCCGGGGCCACCAGCGGAGGTGTGGTGCATTCCGGGATCCCCGTGTCCCTGGCCGATACCGAGGCATTTCTTCTGGACCTGGCCTGTCGGACCGGCAGGGAGGAGAGATGCAGAGCGGTGGTCGAGGCGGAGCTCGATCGCGTGGTCCCCCTCCTGGACCGGGCGGTGCACCGCGGTCTGATGGGACGGCGCGCAGTGGTCGCGGCTTCCGCCGAGTGGCTCCCGAGCCTGGTGCGCTGTTTGAGGCAAGACCTCGGCGTGGTGGTGACGGCCGCGCTGGCCCGCACACGGCACCGGACCCTCGAAGAGACCTGGGAGGATCCCGCTGAGCTGCACATCGACCCCACAATCGGGCAACTCAACGAGGTGGTCGATGCGGCCCGCACCCGGGGCGGCCTCGACCTCATCATCGGGAGCAACTGGGAGCACAACGCGCTCGAGGCCGACCACCGCTCGGTTCCCTTCGTGGAGTTCGGCTACCCACAGCAGCAGATCTTCTTCCTGCGTTCCACTCCCCATCTCGGCTATAATGGGATCCTTACCTGGGCTGAGCGGCTGCTGAACGCTATAAGTACGCACGCCTGAGTCTGCCTCCGCGCGGGAAAACCTGCCCCATTTATGCTATTCTATTGATCGTGGATCTTGCGTGACGGGGAGTGCTTGGCATGACGAGAGTTGCAACAATCGGGGTAGCGGCAGCCATCCTCATCGCCGCCATCGGCTTGGGATGCGGCCTCCCGGATCTCGATGGGACAGTTGACGGAGGCGTGGACACCGAGGCTCCGAAGGATTCCGTCGATATCGATGTATCGGACACCACGTCGCCCGACGATACAATTGTCAACGATGTGCCCGACTCCGACGGGTCAGGCGTTGATGAGGTGGTCGAGGTGGCCGGCGAGGAGGCGCCGCCCTGCGAAATCGGAGATTTCTGCGACGACAAGGAATGCGGCCAGGATCCCTGCGGAGGGCAGTGCAAGACCACCTGCTGGGCCCATCAGAGTTGCTTCGCGTGGAGATGCAGGGAGGAGGGTCAGCTCGGCTTCCTGTGTGAGACCGACGCGGACTGCGATAGCGGCCACTGCGTCCAGTGGGAAGACGAACAGGTCTGCACCGTCTACTGTGATAATGACAATGTCTGCGAGGACCCCGATTGGTCGTGCGAGATGGTCTTCGACAACACCTTCTGCATGCCCCCGTGCGAGGCCGCCACCTGTGAGGAGCTGGACGCGCTGTGTGGTTCGCCCGCCGACGGATGCTATGAGGTCCTCGACTGCGGGACCTGCGAGGGCGAGAACGAGACCTGTGGAGACGAGTGGGTCTGCGTCTGCGCACACCAGCCCTGCGGCGACCTCTGCTGTGGGATTGGCGAGAACTGTGTCGCGGGTGGTTGCTGGGACGGTCCCATCCCCTGCGACCCCCCTTGCGGCGACGAAGAGACCTGCTCTGACCTGGAGGATTGCATCCCCTGCTGCAAATTCGGCGAATACTGCAGCGATGAGGTCGCCTGCTTCGATGATCTCGTCTGCACCAACGGGACCTGCTGCTACTCCGCAGACGCCGACTGTGACGATGTGGACGACGACTGTGATGGGGTGGCGGACGACGACTACATCCCCGACGGTACCTGCGGAATCGGCTTCTGCCTGGCTACCAACACGCCGTCTTCCTGCCAGGCCGGGGTGGAGACCATCTGCCAGCCCGGCGCTGCTCTCGACATCGATGATACCACCTGCGACGGCGTCGATGACGACTGTGATGGGGACACAAACGAGGACTATGTCACCGATGGCTCCTGCGGCACAGGATACTGTCTGGACTTCAACACGCCGTCCTCCTGCGTCGAAGGCGTCGAGACCCCCTGTCTTGCAGGACCACCCCTCGGGGACGACGATACGACCTGTGATGGAAACGATGACGACTGCGACGGAGACACCGACGAAGACTACCAGACCATCAATGACTGCGGCGTCGGCTGGTGCAAGACCAACAACCTCCCATCGGCCTGCGTCGATGGCTTCGAAATCCCATGTCAGCCAGGAGACGCCGGAGACGACGAGACCACCTGCAACGGGGTAGACGACAACTGCAACGGCTCCACAGATGAAGACTATCCGGTTGATGATTCATGTGGCGTCGGCCTCTGCCTTCAGTTCAACACGCCATCCTCCTGCGTCGGAGGTGTCGAGAGTCTTTGCGCCGCCGGGGAAGCAGCTGATGACGACACGATGTGTAACGGCCTGGACGACGACTGCGACGGAGACACCGACGAGGACTACCTGTCGGACGCCGCCTGCGGGAAAGGTTGGTGCCTGGCGACCAACGTGGCCTCGGTCTGTGATGCCGGCCTGGAGGTTACTTGCGTACCAGGGCAACCGCTGGCGGATCAGGACGTGAGCTGCGACTCCGTGGACAGTGATTGCGACGGTTTGACCGACGAAGACGCAGATCCCCCTTGCTCCTTAGGCGCACCGGTGGTCGGGGCCCATGTAGTCTTCCTGTCCGATTTCGGGCTCCCTTCCGGTGTCGTCACCGACCACGGGGACGGGACTTACTCGACCGCCATCGTCGATCTCATCGAACCGGGACTCGAGGGAAACGTGACGGCCCATCTCGCTGAAAAAATCTCGGATCCGAAGGGATTCACCGTGGTCTCCGGGATACCGGAGACCACCACCTTCTACCTGAGCCAGGACCTTGTCTACGGGGATAATCCCCATGTACGAGGGTGTCTCTACACCATCGACGCGTTTGGTGCACCCGCGGGACCGGGTTTCGTGGCGGGCTTCGATTTGGAGGTCGTCGACATCGCTGTCTCCGCAACGGCGACCTATACGGGGGCCGGCTTCTACTGCGCCTGGATCGATCTGCCCGACGAGGCCTTCGTAACCTGGGGGGACACACAAGTGACGGGCTGGATCGAGGCCCTCTCCACCGATCCTCTGTTTCTCACCCTCGCAGCGGCCCCGGTGTACACGGCCCTGGACATCGGAGAGGTAGCGCTCACGGTCCCCCTGGGTCCCGTGGCGGTCGGCCAGGAGTTCTCCGTGCCTGTGGTGGTCAACACGGACATGCACTCGGTCTCGGCCTACAACCTCGGAGTGAACTTCGATACGGACATCCTCGAGGTGGTCTCCGTGGACCAGGGGGCCGCGGTGGACCTCAGTCCCCCGGCGAGTAATGTGGAGACCGACGCAAACGAGACCGGGAAGCTCTCCTTCAATGCGATCAACCAGAACCCGGCCGGAGGCACGGCCCAGGGCGAGGCCGTAGAGCTTGCAGTGATCACCTTCGCCGTGCGCGCCGACGCCACCCCCGGGGCCTCGGGTGCGATCTCCGGGGACGTATACGAACTAGTGGATACCCTCATGGCGGACTTCTCCGCTTCTCCGGATATAACCGTCCACGGCCCTGACGGGTCTTCGATCCTCGACGAGATCCACGTGGACCAAGTGGTCCTGCGAGCGATCCAACCCGTTGCAAATCCCCCCACCCTCCTCGACCTGTCGTTTCTCACCGGTGAGGTACCGACGGGGACCATCGAAGTCCTGGCATTCCGAAGCGACGGGAGCCTGTCTCAAGTGACAGACCTGGAGGTCCCTGTCTGCGGTGTCGGCGACTCCGACGTGGCAGCCGAGGCCGGGTGCCAGCTCACCGCTGCCGGTGCCGGCATTACCAGCGTCCAAGCGTCTATAGGCCAGCTCTCCGGGATGGCGGTCCTGCGGGTTGCTACTTTGGAAATCCCCCTCGACGCAGCGCCGCTCGATCCAGCGCTGCAGTATATCTTCGAGTTGGACACCGTACAGACCACCCGCATGCGCGTCCTGGGGACCCTCTCCGACGGAGACCTCCTGGACTACACCGTGGACCTGACCACCGAGGTCGGATACCAGTCTTCCGACGAGGTCGTGGCAGAGATCACAGATGACGGACTTATCACGCCGGGTATAAACGGAATGGTGGGCATCGATGTCCTGGGCTACTACGGCGCAATCGTCGCTACCTCAGGTGTGGAGGTCCTCAGCGCGGAGGTTCATGTGGATGACCTCCTCGTAGTGGTCCCCGCGCATGTCGAGTTGGCGAGTCTCGTGCCGGAGCCTGTACCCGCAGAAGCCGCGGCCATCATGGCGACTGCGAAGGTGACGAACCTCCTGTCCGGCGAGGGTCACCAGGTGCAGACCCGGGCGATACTCATCTTCTCCGATGACGAGGAGACCGACGGGGGCAGCCGCCTGGACATCACGGGGTCCGACCTCCTGGGCTACCAGTCCGGCATCGAGGGCATCGGCACGGTGGACCCGGATGGAGTCATCACCGCGGTGGGCGCGGGGGTGACCGACGTATACGCGGTGTTCAAGGGTGTCTGGGGCAACGCGGACATAGACGACACGAAGCCCTTCTCCGTAGAGCTGCCGCCGCCCATCGCGGTCGAGGTGTCCGCAGTGGACCCACGCGTGGCCATCGGGGTCGAAGACCGAGCGTGGACCGTGCTGGGGGTGCCCTATCAGCGTCTCCTCCTGGTGGACGTCTTCTTTGAGGACGGGACAATCCTGTCCCTGGCCCAGGATCCCCGCGCCCACTACGAAGTCAGCAGCGAGATCCTCACGGTGCCCGGCGTCATCGATTGCATCGGCGTCCCCGGCTGCACCCCCGGAGTCGCTACCGCGACAGGGGCGGGCGCAGGATCTGTGTCGGTCACCGTGACCTTCCCCGACTGCTACCTCAGCGATCTCGTAGGGACCATCGACCTCGAGGTCGTGGCCCATGAGACCCTGGTCCTGGCGAGCCAAGAGTCCCACACACCGCCGGAAAGCGCGCCGGTCACCGAGACCATCCTTTCCCTGATCGAGGGGACGGGGATCTGGCAGGAAGCGGCCCTCTATCTGGTGGACACGTTCTCCGACGGGTCTCAGGTGATCCTGACCGAGCACCCGAACTCGAAGTATTTCGTGTACCTGCCGGGCACGGATATCCTGGCGACCGGCATCATCCAGATCTCCAACGATGGGCGGATTTCCGCGCAAGGGGCCGGCATCGTCAACCTCGTGGGCGAACACCAGGGGGAGACCTCGGAGCCAATCCCGTTGCAGGTCTCCGGATCACCTGTAAACATTATCGGGCTCACCTCCTATCTGCAGGACGGGACCCTGGCTGGTATCAAGGACCAGGGCAACGAGACACTCATGGTGCTGGGATTGTTCTCGGATGGGACACGGCGTCTCCTCTCCGGGTCGGGCCTCGTGCCGGGCCTCCTTGCCTTCAACTCCATGGACCTGGGGATCGCCACCATCAACTCAGCGGCCGTCCTCACTGCTCGGGGAAACGGCTCAACGGTAGTTACCGTTGACATCACCGAAGCTGCGGACATAGGCGTTCCGTTCGATCCACCATCCCTCTCGAGCATCCTCGTCAACCTGGAACCCACTGCGGGTGACGTAGACCTCGGCGAACCGGTCGGACATCCCTTCCCGGATCAGCCGTCGGACGCGATCTTCGAGGTCCCCGTTCGGGTGAACACGGGGGGCTTCCTCCTGGGAGGCCTTGATATCGAGATCGAATACGATCCGGACGTCCTGGAAGGTCTCGGCGTGGTGCAGGGGATTGGGCTCCCCAGTTCAGTCTTCCAGTGGAACACCGGCGAACCGGGCAAGATCCAGATCAACGTGAGCCCCATGGTCAGTCAGGTCGCGTTCGGGGACGGGTTGGAGGTGGCTCGGATCGCCTTCAAGGCGAAGAAGAGCCTCGGGGGCCCCATGGTGTCCCCGATCGGCGGAACGATTCGTGGCGCAGTCAATACCAGCGGAGGCCCGCTGGGAGCGGACACGCCGCGACCCATCGTCGCCGGTCACGGGGAGATCGATCCGCCTCCGGTGACGGTCCTGGGCGACGCGAACGATGACGAGACCTTCGACATAGGTGATGTGCTCTTTTTGCAGTGGATCGTCGCGGTGCCACCCCTCTGGATACCCAACCAGACCCAAGAGGCCCAATCGGACGTCTTCCCTGACGGCGCAGTGGACATGCGGGACGCATACTTCGCCAGCCAGGTGCTGGCGCGCCTCGCCCACTTTGTCCACGTGGAGGCGATCTCCACGGCCCCCGGGGAGTACGATCTGAAGGCCTGGGTGGTAGATCGGGACCAGGAGCTGGTGTCTGATTACGTCGCAGTATCCTTTGAGGTGCTGCCCGGCGACAACCTCGAGGAAATACAGTTCAGCCAGCCGTACCAGCAGACATCGAGCGGTCTCATCACGGCCGCGACCCTCCAGCCCGATGGTTCGTGGGGGACCCACGTAAGCGAGCTCATCTCCCAGGAGGCCATGAACCTGGTGGTGATCCTCGAAACGGTGGACGGCATTGAGCAGATCATGATGGCGACGGCGTTCATTTCGTCGCCACACCTCGACCCCGACCTACCATACACACCAATCATCTCCTTCGGGGATGATTGGTGTGTCCCGGACTGCGATGGGTTGGACTGCGGCGACGATGATGGCTGTGGCGGCGTGTGCATCGGCACATGCTCTGGAGTCAACGAGGTCTGCCATGAGGGCATCTGCATTTGCGGGTGGGCACAATGCGCCGGCCTCTGCTGCGAGCAGGGTGAGGTAT
>CAZNWW010000082.1:0-10421 GCA_964576155.1 uncultured Myxococcales bacterium
GTAGCCCTTGTCCAGCATGACCGTAGCGAAGTGGGGGCGACCGATCTGGCCGCCGCCCGAGGCCGCGGCCACCTCGTCCAGGGTCATCTCCAGGCCCATCTCGCAGAGCTTGGCGATGATGTGGACGTTGCGCTCGGCGCGCCATTGCTGCAGCTCGCGCAGCTCATTCGCCAGGGGGCCGTTCAGGGGCAGGTGGTAGACCAGGAGGTGCATCCAGGCCGATCGCCCGTCCACCTTGGGGCCACTGTAGTCGAGGCTGATCTCCACTCCGGAGATCACGTCGATGCCCATCCTGCCGCCCGCCGCCATGGCCGCCTGGACTCCGTCGACGGTGTCGTGGTCCGTGACAGCGATTGCGACCAGGCCTTCCATCGCCGCGTGATGAGCCAGCTTCGCAGGGCTCATGGTCCCGTCGGACGCGGTGGTGTGGGTGTGGAGGTCGATGCGGTCTGTATCAGTCATCATGGGCTCAGACGTTGTAGGTGTCGTAGACGAAGTCCAGGTCCTTGCGGATCCGCGCCTCGGTGAGGTTGTACTTCTCCAGGGAGTACTTGTGCGCGCTCTCGTGGGCCCGCTGCTTCTCCGCCTGGACCTTCACCTTGTCCCAGAACTCCTTGGGAGGCTCCAGCCCCATGAAGTCCACCAGATCCTCGGTGACGTCCTCGAGCTCCTTCATCATCCTGGGGTACTCGACGACACGCAGGTTCTCACTGGGGATGACCTTCCGCTCATGGACATCGTGGAACGAGCGGTACATCTGGCAACCGGCTTGATAGAGGTTCTCCAGGTAATGGTCCAGACGGGCCTTCGGCGCCCGGTTGTACATGTCGTAGGCCTGCTCCAGGACCCGGGTGATCAGGGATGTCCCCGACGGGATCGTGGAGAGGGGGTCTCGCACCATGTAGATGAGCCGGGCGTCGGGGTATCGCTGCAGGAGCTCCTCGACCCGTAGGGTGAAGAGGCTGGTCTTCACGATGGGATGGGGGCGCTGCTTCACGTACATGTTTCGACGCCAGCAGGCCTCCATGTACCGATAGAGGCGCTCCTTCTTCCGCGGCGGCTCCAGCTTCGGGTCGAAGTAGGGCATGCATTTTTCGCTGCCGAAGGTGTCGTCCCACGCGTGGTAGTAGGCCCACCTGAAGCCGCCGTCGATGAAGTGGAGGAACGCCATGGCGTCGTCAGTCTCCACGTCCCTCAGGCTGGTCTCGTGGGCAGCGGAGGAGTGGTATTGGGCAGGGTTGAAGGCCGCGAGGTGGCCGATCATGCCGCGGAGCATCTTCCGTGCACTGATTGCGGGGAAGAGCATCTCCCAGAGCTCGAACGCGCAGAGCTGGTCCGTGTTCAGCAGGAATCGGTGCATGAAGGTCGTGCCGCTGCGCGGGTTGCCCAGGATGAAGACGGGCTTCTCGATGGGCAGCTTGCGGAACCCCGGATAGAGAACATGATCCAGGCCCCGGGTGGCGCCGTGGATCAGGTTTCGGATGTTGAGCGCGGTGAAGGTCCCCACCGGGCGCAGGGTGAAGCCGAAGTTCTTGATGATGGTGCGGTAGATCTGCAGGTACTTGAGCATCTCAGGCGACCCACTCTCCGGCCAGGGTGGCCATGCTGAAGCCCGCTGCCGCGCTGGAGAGGACGAGCTTGTCACCGGGTTGCACGTCCCGCTCGATGAGGGTCTGGTGCATCGCAATTGGGACCGTGGTGCTGGCGGTGTTCGCGTAGAGGTGGAATGTGTGGGCGCCACGGTCTGCAGGGACACCCAGGTCGGAGAGGACCTTGTCCACCATGTTCTTGCTGGGCTGGTGGAAGACGTAGTGGTCCACCTCGTCAGGGGTCCATCCCACCTTCTCGATGCAGCGCCTGACCTCCGGCGCACAATGGACGTTGAGCTTGAAGAGTTCGCTGGAGAACGACGTGAAGCTGCCGTCGATGGGGGTGCTGCAGAGATGCCAGTTGGTCGGCAGGCTCATCGTCTGTCCGTGGAGGAGCCGCAGGCAACCGCCCTCGAAGGGCGTCCGGCGCAGAACCCATGCCGCCGCAGCGTTGCCGATGGTGAGCCCGGCGACCTTGTAGACCAGCTCCTGGGGGCTCTGGATGTCGTAGGCCAGGAAGTTACGGGTCAGTTCGCCCGAGCAGACGAGGGCGGTGTCGAAGTCCTCCCGCATGGCGAAGAAGGCTGCGGCGATCTGCAGTCCCTCGAGCATGCCGAGGCAGGCCGAGGTCACGTCGAACGCGTGGATCGGGTCCAGGCCGAGCTTGCCCGCTACCTCCATAGCTGTCGCCGGCTCGAAGTATTCCCGTGCGATGGAACCGTTGATCACGAGGTCGAGGCTCTTCGCGGCGACACCGGTCTGCTCCAAGGCCTCGTTCACCGCACGTAGCGCAAAGTCGGCCACCCGGACGCTGGTGTCGGGCTCGAGGTACCGGTACTGGGAGTTGCTGATATCAAAGACCCGCTGGATGCCGGCCTCGATCATCGGCCAGGCGGCCTCGTCGCCCTTGTAGTTTTCGCGAATGCGGCGAATCACCTCTTCGTTATCGAGGCGGTCCGGCGGGAGCGCGATGGCCGGCCTGGAGAGATAGACCTCGGGGAACGCCATGGTCCTCAACCTCTTCTCAAAATTAACGGAGCGTGTCTCCGCACGTGCACGGGAGAACAATATACACAGGGGCTCAGGGATCGTCCAGAGCCTACTGGTAGTAGCCGTCGCAGAGCTTCGCAAGGGCCCCTTCCTCGTAGACCGGGTCGCCATAGAGGAGGATCTGCTCGAGGGTCAGGAGGTGGTAGCCCGCAGCGTCAAGCGCGACCACCACCTGCGCGACCGCCGCAGGCGTGCTGGTGGGGCCCACGTGGAAGAGGATGATGTCTCCGGGCACCACGATATCGGAGATGCACTGGACCATGGACTCCGCGTCGGGTGGCGGGTCCGTCCAGTCCTTGGTGTCGAGGCTGGCCCGGTAGTTCTCCGTGAAGCCCGTCTCCACCAGGACATCGTCGAGCCACGGTGCCACGGAGTAGGACGGCGATCGGTAGTGGGGCCGCAGGCTGACCCCGATCTTGTCTGCGTAGCTCTCCTCGCAGCCGATGATCTGCGCATTGGCCATGAGTGCGTCGTCGCCGATAGTGTGGTCCGTGGTGTGGTTGCCCAGGAGGTGCCCGGCATTTCGGGCGCGCTCCAGGGACGAGATCAGGAGGGTGCCCTCGTCCAGGTACCGGCCGTTCAGGAAGAACGTGCCGTAACCGTCTACGGTGTCCAACGAGTCGAGGATCTCCTCGAGGGCCTGGTTGTTGTAGCCGTCGTCGAAGGTGAGCGCGACGACCTTCTCGGTGGTGTCGATGTGGTGCCACATCCGGACGCTGTCGCATGCGTCCCCGATGCCGTCGCCGTTGGAGTCCAGTTGGTCCGGGTTGGGTCGCGTGGTGCAGTTGTCCAGGCAATCATCCCCCAGGGGCGGCCCGGCACAGGGCGTGCCTGGTCCATGATTCGGCACGCCGTCCTGATCCGCATCCAGCACCCCCACACAGATCCCGGCGATGCAGGTATCGTCCGGGGTCATGGGGTTGCCGTCGTCGCAGTCTTTCAGGGTGCCGACGCAGGTCCCGTCCTGACAATGTCGGTCTGAGAGGCATTCGTCCGGCAGCCAGCAGGTGCCTTCGACATGGAGGTGAAGAACTCCCTGGTCCGGGTCGCAGAGGTCTTCGGTGCATTGCTCGCCGTCGTCCACGGCTTCGCCCTCGTTCGCGTAGGTCAGGCCGTCCTCCGAGCAGAGGATACACCACCATTCGCCAGCGTAGAACCACTCCCCCGGGGGGCATTCCAGGGCGTCGAGGCCTGGGATGGTGTCCACGCTTGGGGCGACGGTGTCTGGACCGGGCCCCGGGAGCGGGCCGTCGTCGATCTTGCCCCAGAAGCCGTCGCACGAGGCGCAGAGCAGGGGAATGATGATGAGGATGAGGGGGGGGAAGCGCATTATATTCTCCCTTGAGGGTGGAAGGACTAGTCCTTGACGATGCCGGGCTCCAGGGGGGAGACGCGGTGGGAGCGGTACCAGCCCCATTTCTTCGGGGTGACGAGCTGCCAGACCCGCTCCCCGTCGGGGGTGACCTCGATGATGTGGGAGTCCTTGCCGGTCCCCCTTTGGCCGAAAGTGATCAGGGTGTTGCCGTTCTCCAGGCGGTCGGCGTCGCTCCAGATGGGGGCATAGATTGGCGGATCCGGATACCATGACCAGACCACTTCATAGGTCATCGCTTCCTCGTCGAAGCGGACCTGCACCGCGCCGCTCGTTTCCCGCCAGCCTTCCACGCCGTTGTCGAAGACCAGAAGTTCGTTGTTCGCTACGAACTCCGGTGCGTGCTGGTTGGTGAACGCGTGTTCGTCCCCGTCCGTGCGGGTGAAGTCTCCGTTCTTGCCAAGGCGCCAGACCACCTCGTCCGTGCCAGGGTCGACCTTGAAGACCGCAAACTGGTTCTTGGCCGAGATGAGCAGGCTGTCCTCGCCGGGGAACGGGATTACTGCGTTCAGGTGGTCCCAGTCTTTGACGATGGGGTCTGGGAGGTAGTGGTCGCAGAAGGACCACGACCAGGTGGTCTCGCCCGCATCCAGCTCGTAGCGGTTGATGGTGCCGCTGTTGGGGATATCGTTCGGGCAGCTATCGGCGTGACCGAGCCAGATCCAGGTCCCGTCGTCCAGGGGGTGGATGTCGTGGTGCATGTCGAGCTCTCGCTCCCAGAGCACCGTGCCCTCCCAGTCGATGAGCGCCGGCCATACCCGCCCCGCGTCGAAGGTTCCACCCACCAGGAGTCCCTCATTCAAGACGTAGACCGAGGTGGCCGCGCCGGACGAGGTCGTGGCTCGCTGGTGGTACCACCGGTACCGCCCCTCTTCGTCCACGAACGCGAGGATCAGGGGGATCTTGTCATAGTGGTTCGAGAGGTTGAACATCGTCCAGCCCGGTTGCATCTGCTCGCCGTCGTGAATTCTCAGGTCCAGGGGAGGCAGCAGGGCAGGGAGGGGTCCCGCGGTGAACTGCACCGAGCCCCCGCCCTCGACGCCATCCGCTGTTACAGAGCTGACCTGAGCCGTGCATTCAGCGCCGTCCCATAGCCCCATGAGGAGGACCTCGTGGACCGTCCGCAGCCCGTCGGTCTCCAGGTGGTGGGCCCAGCCCTCGCCGCAGTCCAGGTCCAAGGCCGTGGTGGCGGGCGCATCGGTGCTCCAGAGCACCCGCGCTGCCAGGGTGTTCCCCGGAGTCGCCGCCGCGGCGAGGTTGCTCACCACCAGGGGGGTGGTGTCCCCGGCAACGGTGTCCATCGGTACACCGGTGTCGTCGTCCCCGCCGCCGTCGCCGTCGGCGTTGGTACAGGAGATGAAGAATAGCAGTGCGGTGATTGATCCGATCCAGTGACATGTCATGTCAAACTCTCAAGCCTTTTTGGGGTAGCGGATGGCGAACAAGATCCCGACCAGCAGCAGGAGGAGGGGCCAGGTCGGCGCTGCGGTCGGCGAGGACGTGCATCCCCCTCTCTTGGAGCCATGCACAGAGGGTGAGAGATCATCGCCTGGTTCGGCCCCGTCGAGGCCGGGTTGGTCTCCATCCGACCCCCCCGTCGGTACGTCCGGGGCCGCAATCGGTGTATCCGCTGCAGGCCCTGCGTTGTCTCCGGACTCCAGGTCCGACGGTTCGGCGTCCGGCTCCCAGGTCTCATGGATCTCTTCGATGTCCAGCTCGGTGACCACGTCCGGTTCCGTGACAAGGTCCTCGCCGATCACGTCAGGCTGGCACTCGCCTTCGATGGCCTCGGTGCCCTCTGGACAGCAGCCGATGTCCTCTACGCAGCCTCGCTCACAGACCTCCAGGATCTCCCCGGGCTCCCCGCAGGAGTCCAGGTCGACGAGCTGGTCCCCGTCACAGGTCTCCCCTGCGCCGGGCTCACAGACGCAGTCGCCCTCGTCAGGCCAGCAGACCGGCACGTCGCCCTCGATACAGCTCATCCCCTCCGCGCAATCACCGTCGCAGGGAACCAGACAGTAGTCTCCCGAGTTCATTTCGACACAGAGGCCGCCGTTCCCGCAGTCTGCGTCTTCCACGCATCCGGTGCAGTGCACGCTCTCGCAGGTGAGATCGACGCAGGCCTCGCCGGGGGCGCAGCCGAGGTCGGTCGCGCAGCAACCGTCGACGGGTGTGTGGCTGCACCCGGCCTCGGGTTGGCAGCCGTCGTCGGTGCAGGGGTCTCCGTCGTCACAATCCACGGGGGCACCCGGCGCGCAGTCCCCGTTCTTGCACGCATCGTCGTCGGTACACGCATCCTCGTCATCGCATGGGAGGGTGTTGTCGGAGAAGACGCAGCCGGTGATTGGATCGCAGCCGTCGTCCGTGCAGGGGTTCACGTCATCGCAGACCACCGGGTCGCCGGCCTGGCAGGCGCCGCCGGCGCAGACACCCCAGAAGGTGCATGCGTTGCCGTCGTCGCATGGGAGGGTGTTGGGTTCGTATACACACCCTTCAGCGGGTTCGCAGGCGTCCTCGGTGCAGGGGTTGTCGTCGTCACAGGGGAGGGCGCTCTCAGAGAAGACGCAGCCGGTGGCAGGGTCACAGGTGTCGAAGGTGCAGAAGTTCCCATCGTCGCAGACGACGGGGACGCCAGCTTGGCAGGTGCCGCCGACGCAGACGTCGATGTTGGTGCACGGGTTGTCGTCGGTGCAGGGGAGGCTGTTCTCGGTGACCACGCAGCCGATGTCGGGGTCACAGAACTCGTCGGTGCAGGGGTTGCCGTCGTAGCAGAGGAGGACGTCGCAGTTGTAGAAGATCGACACCGTGACCATGGCCGTGGCGGCGCCGCCGTACCCGTCCCCGATGGTATACGTGAAGGTGTCCTGGCCGGAGAAATCGGCCTCGGGGCTGTAGAGCAGGGTTCCGTCATCCCCGAGCGCCACCTCTGCGCCGGGGGAGGTCACCCACTCCAGCACATACAGAGGGTCCCCGTCTATGTCGGTGTCGTTCGCCATGATGTCGATTGACACTGGCGCTCCGACGGTGGTCTCCGCCGAGTCAGGCACCGCGATGGGCGCGGTGTTGTCGAGCCGAAAGATCCTGAGATCGGCGCCGTCGATGGCCTCGGCCTCGAGGCCGGTCAGGGCCCAGGCCACCGCCAGGTGGTCCGAACCGCCTCCCTCCTTGTAGAGAGCCTCGATATAGTAGACTTGGCCTGCCTCCAGGGTGATGGATACAGATTGCTGCTCGTCATGAAGATCCCATTGCTTGGGCCCGCTCCAGGACGGGACTGACGCTATCAGGGCTGCGTCGTCGGGATCCTGACCTGGCGAGAGCCAGAGCTCTCCGTTATCGTCCGAGGCTATCCAGAAGGTGTAGTCACCCGTGATATCCGGCAGGAGGAACGCCCTGAGACGTGCGCCGAAGTTGCTCCCGATATCCACTGGTGCGTCAAAGGTCTTCAGGACCGTGGTTGCGTGGGGTGCCTCGGGGTAATCCGGATGGGTGGTCAACTCAGAAAGCTCGCTGCCTGGGATGTCGTCCCACCGCTCCATCAGGACACCATGGGAGGTCACGTCGAGGTCGACGATCGAGGTCACCCCGTGGCCGGTGCTCGAGACGACAGTGTATTGGAAGCTGTCCGGTCCCTGGAATCCCGGCTCGGGCTGATAGGTCCAGCTCCCGTCCTCGTTCGGGGTCAGTATCCCGGGGTCAGGCTGGGTCACATCAGTCACCGTGGCCACCCCGTCGAAGGAGAGGGCATCTCCCGCGAGGTCGAAGGTCTTCACTGTCTTGACGGGCACGATGAACTGTCCTTCGATGCCTCCGAGCGCGGGAAGCCAGTCAGGGAGCGCGGCGACCTCCGCCCGGGCGTCGTCACTGAACGCAAGCCCCCATCTGTCCCCGAGGAAGGGCCCCATATCGTGACCTACCACCTCTGAGAACCGCACCAGGAATTCGTCCCGCTCTTCCTGATCTCCGATCGGGAGGTCCGCCGGGTCGGTGCTGTTGTATCCGGCGAACAACGCCTGGAACGCGCCCCAGCCCCAGCCGTCACGGAGCTGGAGGAACATGGCCAGCTTGAAGCCCACGTCCAGGGACGAGAAGGCTCCGCCTTCGCCGAGGCCGTCCAAGGCCTTCTGCATCACCTGCGGCCTGGGGCCGGTCCACGACCACCCGCCGCGGGTGGGGATCTCCATCACATCGTAGACGGTCGACGTGAAGATGTTCACCGTGGCCTCTACGCTGTCGTCGAAGGTGTAGACGTTATCCCAGCCCCAGCTCTTGTCGGGACGGCGCTGGGCCTCGTGGCCAAGCTCGTGGAACCAGCCCCAGGATCCTGCCAGGAGGAGCTGGTCCAGGTTCACGATCTCCGGGCCGGCTGCCAAGGGACCCTGCGTGGGGTACCCCGCGTGCAGGTAGCCCCAGGATACCTGCACGTCGATGTTGATCCGCTCTGCGTTGGTCCGCATGTCCCCGAGCATGCCCAACGAGTCCTGGAGCGCGACCACCTCGTCCCAGAAGGCGGCGACGGCCTCGGCCCCGTCCAGCTCACGGATCATGGATGATGGCAGGGAGAACGAGAGATGCCCGGAGACGAACTCGGCGTAGGGCGCCGGCAGATCCCTGAGTCCGCCGATCCACTCTGCGTCGGTGGTCTCGTCCAGGACGAAGAGGGGCGCCTCGACCACGTTCGAGAAGGTCACCTCGAAGGGTGCCAGCTCGGTGCTCGTCGTCCCAACGTTCACGTACAGCGCGCCTCCGAAGGGGCTCGCTACCTGGATCAGGGCGGAGTCCAGCTCGAAGGTCCTCTCGACCCGGGGCATTCGGAGCCAGGAGTCCTTGCCCGAGATGTCGTCGACGTGGCCGCTGACCTGGATCTGGAAGCCCTCACCCGTCACCTCCGGCCCCACTTCGACGGTGACGAGGTCGCCGGGGGCCAAGTAGAGCCCGGTGCTGTGCCAACGGGTCACAGCGGGATCCACCATGACGACGGCGGTCACCCTGGGGGCATCGTCAGGGACCTCGCCGAAGACATCGTCCGCTGTGCGGTGCTTCTCGATCTCGTCCAGGGGGGTCTCCTCGAGGATGGTCGACTCGCGGCTCAACAGGGCCTGCTCCCAGAAGCCGGAGATGGGGGTCTGTGGGGTCGGGCTGAGCTCTTGCATCTGGCCTTCGATCGCAGCGTCCAGGCGCTTCGCCAAGGGATCACCGGGCGGGAGCGCTTCGTAGATCCGTTTCAGGAGGTTGAGTCCCAGCGTCAGGTCGTCGGCGGTGTATGGGGACGTGTCCTCGAGCATCGACAGGAGGACGTCCGCGTTCACCTGCTCAGATGCCGTCTTGGTCATCGTGATCCCCGCGGTGAACTGCATGTATCCCGAGGTGAAGCCGATCCCCGGCTCCCGGAGCAGCAGGTTTCCCGGGGCCTGGTAAGTAGGCTTCTCCCACCACCATTGGTAGCCGACCCCGTAGTCAGCGATGAAGAGGCCGCCGCCGCCCCTGACGAAGTCGCCGATGGCCTCCAGGTTCTGGTCGGTGACGTCCGATCCCAGCCAGCCGGGGACGAGAACGTCTGCGGCCCCCAGCGCCGCGGCGAGCCCCGCGTCGCCCACCACGGTCACGTCTGTGTAGCCCTCGCCGACAAGCCAGTCAGCGGTCCCCTGGTGTATTGTCACGATCTTGATGGAGAGCTCCTCTGAGCCCGTGAGCCAGGCGAGGCTGTTCTTGTAGAAGGTCCCCGACAGGTACCCGTAGCTGTCCATGTCGAGCATCTGGTGGTCCGGAACCGCGACGACCCGGCCCGCGCCCCACGAGGCGTAGCCGATCAGGGTTCCGAGCCCGTTGGCGCCCGGGTATCGAACGGCATCGTAGGCCGTCGGGCCGAACGCAACCATGTGTCCGGGCTGGACGCCGCTGTGGATGATATTGAATCCCCCCAGGATGGCGGCCCGTGCGGCGTTCCAGTCGAAGGGTGCGTTCACCGCGACCCGCCAGGAGGCCTCCAGCGTCGGCGTGCCGACCAGCGTCATGGTGATCACTGCGCCGCCAGCGAAGCCTTCCGAAGGGCTGTACACCAGGCCGTCCAGGGCCGCCTCGGTGCTGGCGTCGTCGCCGGCAAAGGTTATGCTCACATCATCGATCCCGTCGCCGATTACGAATATGAGACCTTCAGTCGTTGCGAGGCTCAGGGTGCCGGTGGAGACCTCCAACTGGATGCCGTTCCCGGGCTCCATCGTTCCCAACAGGCCCGGTGCATCGAAGGTCGCGGCCGAGAACGTGATCGATTGGTCGCTCACCGTAACGCCCAGGGATGGCACGGCCAGGTCAGTGACCTCGGCCCGGACCTCGATCGGGGAGAGGGCCAGGACCATGAGTACCAACCAGAAGGGACCATATCTTCGAAGGCTCATTCACAGACTCCTTAGGGG
>CAZNWW010000083.1:0-6579 GCA_964576155.1 uncultured Myxococcales bacterium
CTCACAATTCCGCTCTCCGAAGCAGGTGCCCCATTCACTGGACTGGTAGCACGGCGTGAACAGGGTCAGCCCGTCATACTTGGGTGCGCAACCGCATTCCCCGGTCGCCGGGATGCAGACGGGCGCCTCGACACCGTCACCCAGCATCTTCTCTTCGCAGATGAAGTCTTCCGGGCATTCGTGCTTCTCACACAGCCCTGTGCAGAAGCTCCCGACCGCGCCCCCATGATCGACGCAGAGGTTGGAGTGACCCTGGCCGCATTCGGAGTCCGCCGAGCAGGGACGGCAGAGGGAGCCGTACAGTGGCAGACACACGTAGAGCACGTCCGGCACCTCCCCGACTTCGATACATTGCCAGCCCTGGGGACATTCGGTGGTGCATTCCTGGGTGCAGACGTATCCATCCAGGGTCTCGACGCAGTATCCGGACACGCAGTCCGCGTTCTCGTCGCAGGGCGACAGGAAGCCCCCGGGATCCGGGTCATCGGTCTCCGACACCAGGTCGAGCGGCTCCCCAAGCTCCGGCTCGGCATCGAGTCCCACCTCATCTGGCGGAGAGGCATCCGACGCTACAGCATCCGAGGCAGCGTCCGCGCCCGGGATCCCCGCGGGTTCACCGTCTCGCCGCCGTTACAGGCAACGGTCAGACCGAGGATGGACAAAGAACAACCAATGACATGAATGATGCGCATGGTGGATACCTCCATGCATCGATTGTATCGATCCCATCGAATTTGGGAAATGGGGCGCAGCAGACGGCCCCAGGGCTAGTTGCAGGGCTGCTTGCCGCCGTGGTTGAAGCAGATCCAGCCGCCGTTGGTGAACGGGGCGCCGCCGCACCAGCCCCACATATGATCATCGTTGATCTGGCAGTAGCCGGTGCAGTTGCTGTAGGACGACGGATTCGGAGTGCTGCTGAAGGAGCTGCACCATTGCACCTTGCCGGTTCCCACATTCAGGCCAAAGAACTGGGCGAGCTGGTAGGGATTGGTGGCCGGGGAGTTCCAGGCCTGGTTCTTGGTGTTCCACCAGCAGGCGTAGCTGCCGTAGATGCCTTTCCAATGGTACCCGGTCTCCGCCGGAGTGCAGCCGCCGCCATAGTCGACGCCGTTGCACGGCAGGCCGACCTTCCAATCACCGAAGCAGCTCCCCACCTCGCTGGCGCAGGTGTCGCTGCAGCCGTCCCCCGACGCCTGGTTGCCGTCGTCACAATCCTCTCCCGCCTCTGTGAACCCGTTGCCGCAACAATCAGGCAGGATGGCGGTGACGCAGCCCGACTCGGAATCGCAGGCGTGGGTGGTGCAGGTGTTCCCGTCATCGATACAGATGACCGGTTCGCCGGAGACGCATGCACCGCTTACGCACATGTCGGGATCTGTGCAGGCGTCGCCGTCGGTGCAGGGCACGCTGTTGTTGACGAAGATGCAGCCGATCTCCGGGTTGCATCCGTCGTCGGTGCACGCGTTGTCGTCCTTACACTCGAGCGCGCCCGAGCCGGTGACACAGACCCCCTCGACGCAGTGATCACCGGTGGTGCAGGCGTTGCCGTCTTCGCATCCCGCGGCGTTGTCCGCATGGACACAGCCGCTCAGCGGATCGCAGGCGTCGTCGCTGCACGGATTCAGGTCGTCGCAGTCGAGGGCAGGGCCGCCGCTGCAGGTCCCTGCGACGCAAGCATCGTCCGTGGTGCAGAGGTCGCCGTCGTCACAGGGCGTCGAGTTGTGGGTATGGATGCAGCCGCTCTCCGGGTTGCAGATATCATCGGTGCACAGGTCGCCGTCGTCGCAGTCCTGCGTCGGGCCGGGCAGGCACCAGCCCTGGCTGCATGAATCTCCCAACGTGCAGGAGTTCCCGTCGTCGCAAAAAGCGTCGTTGATGGTGAAGGAGCACCCGCTCAGCGGGCTGCAGGCGTCGTCGGTGCAGACGTTCCCGTCGTCGCAAGTCAGCGCCTGGCCGGCGATGCACTCCCCGAGGTGACAGTGATCATCGAAGGTACAGATGTCGGCGTCGTTACAGGGCGCCTGGTTGAGGCTGTGGATGCAGCCGGTAGCGGGTGCGCAAGAGTCGTCGGTGCAGAGGTTGCCGTCGTCGCAATCGAGCAACGCGTCGTAGGTGCAGGTCCCTCCCTCACAAGCGTCCCCGGTGGTGCATACGTTGCCGTCGTCACAGGGGCCCTCATTCGGCGCGTTCAGACAGCCGGACTCGGGGTCACAGGCATCGTTGGTGCAAGGATCTCCGTCGCTGCAGCTGACGGGAACACCAAGGGAGCAGGCGCCCTCCTGGCAGGTGGCGTTCACGGTGCACGCATCGCCATCGTCGCAGAGCAGGCCCTCGTGATCCGGCGCAACCAAGCAGGCGCCGCTGCCCGGGTCGCAGAGGGCTTGCAGGCAGAATGCATCGGGGCCGTCAGGGGCGGGACAGGTGATGGTCGTGGCAGGGTCCAGGGTACATTGGTACGGGACGCTCTCCAGGTCGCAGACGAGGGTGCCGTTGCAGAGGTCACCATCCTCCAGCGCGGCACAGTCTCCGTCGGTCTGGCAGGCGCAGATCACTGCGACGCCGACGCACAGGCTGTCCTCGCAATGGTCCGCCACGGTACACGGATCGCCGTCGTCGCAGGTCAGGTTGTTGGGGAGGAACTCGCAGCCCCCCAGACCGTCGCAGACATCATCGGTGCAGGGATTGTCGTCGTCGCAGGCCACCGGAGAGCCCACGCAGACGCCGGCCTCGCAGTGATCCCCCACCGTGCACACATCGCCATCCACGCACTCCCCCTCGGAGAGCGCCGCATGGGTGCAGCCATCCTCGCCGGCGCAACCGTCCTCGGTGCAGTCGTTTCCGTCGTCGCAGAGATCCACGTACCCACCGTCGACGACGTTGGGCTCGTCCACTTCGCCGTCACAGTCGTCGTCCTGGCCATTGCAAACCTCCGCCGCCGGGAGGATCGCATCGCAGTCGGTGAGGCCGTCGTCCGCGCAGACCCGCTTGCCCAGGCAGGTGCCGAATTCATTGGTGGCATCGCAGGCAGTCCAGAGGCTCAGCGAGACGGACTTGTCGGTGCAGGGACACACACCCGCCTCCGCTACACATTGCCACGTGGCGATGCCGTCGATGGTGAGCGTATCCTCGCACGAGAATCCCCAGGGGCAGTCCTCGTCCGCGGCGCAGGTGCCGCCGCAGAACGCTCCCTCGTCATCGTAGTCCACGCAGACATCGTCCACGCCACCGACGGTCTTGCAGTCCGCGCCGTCGTTGCAGGGCTTGCACAGGTTCGCGTGTTGGGACACACAAACATAGGTCAGATCCGGCTCGGCTGCGCCCACCTGCTTGCAGAGCCAGCCCGGCGGGCAATCCTCCTGGCAGGTCCGGGTGCAGACGCCGGCTCCGAGGTGCTCGACGCACCAGGCTGACTGGCAGTCCACGTTCTCCTGGCAGGGATCCAGGAAGCAGCCGCCCTCACCCTCGCAGACCGACGGCATGTCCTCTTCAGCATCCAGGGAACCGACGTCGAGCTCCTCCGTCTCCCCCGTCACGTCTGCCAGGGCCAGGTCGGGGGGGATGGTCCCATCGAATCCCGCGTCGACTGCACTCGCCGTATCGGTCTCGGTGACCTCGACCACGCCGGACTCCGATGAGCAAGAGAGGCAGACCAGCGCCACCCCGAGAGCTGCGAGCACGAACCTCATCTGCATCCTCCTTTCGTCAGCTCCGCTCAGTGTAGCAGAATAGAGATGGAGCAGTCGCCTGCCCGCGGCTCTGTGGTGATATCAGCCTGGCGGTTACGGCCAGCGCATCCAGACCTTTAGCATAAAATAACCCCTTGAAAAAAATAACTTTTTTCGGAACTTCTCGGTTCTGGCAGGGTCAAACCGTCGAACACCATGACACCACAAAGGGGGTGCGAGATGAAGGCACAGGCAATCAGGAAAAACGACATGCTTCGGGTCGGGGTCATCCACCAGGGTCGCATCGTGGAAGACCATCTCTTCAAAACGAAGGCACGCGTCACGACGGGCCGCTCAACACGGAACCGCGTCTCTCTTCCCGCTGCGGACCTGCCCCTCCGGTGCAGGCTCGTGGACACCAAGGGAGGCCGGCAGCACCTGTGCTTCCAGAAGGGCACGCGGGGCAAGGTCTACACGGGCGGCGAAGTGATCGACTTGCGCACCGCGGCCCGCCGCGGGCTGGCCGCGCGAAAAGGCGAGCGCTTCTACATGCCCCTCGGCCCGGACGTCCGGGCCAGCGTCGTCTTGGGCGACGCGACATTCCTCTTCCAACACGTAAGCACCCCCGCGAGGCCCCGGCGGAGCTCCATGCCCCGGGAGGCCCGGGGACGCTGGTGGCGGAACCTGGACAAACCCTTCCTGTCGGTTCTAGCCCTGAGCCTCTTCGCGCAGGGCGGCTTCGAGGCCGTACAAGAGATGTACTGGCGGGAAACCGGGCAGTACCTGGTCAGGGAGAAGACCGGGACACCCAAGCTCCTCCAGACCCTGGTGACTCTCGATCCCAAGAACCAGGACCCGCCGGACGTCCCGAATATCGATCCTGTACCAATCACGACACCGTCTCCGATTGTTGAACCCATCGAGCCAGGCCCGGTGGTGACCACTGTGGAAGAGCCCGCTGAACAGATCCTGGAGGGACCAGACCCGGTGAACGGGCTCTACGTCCCCGGGGATCCGATGGTCGCAGCGACAAACGGCACCACGCAGCTCGTCAATGCGAACGACGTCAATATCAAGTTCACCTCTGATACGCCGACACCCCAGTTCGCCCGCCCCGTGAAGGGTTCGGCCGACACACCGGTCGTGGCCAGCGGCCCTGAGTTGCCCTCGAGCGGCAACGTGGGCGCGGTCCAGGTCCTGAACGGCATGTTCGGGAAGCCCACCAGCACAGGGATCGGCGTGGCCCGCCACGACGATCCCTGGGGCGGCGAGGACCGGGAAATCACCAGCTACGGAGGCAGCGACGATCCGAACGTCGTCTGGGGCGTCGATCCGGGCCTGATCCCGACCACTGCGCTCATCGGAGACCAGCCCAGCGCGGCCACGTTGGTCAACATGCTCGTGAACGAGACAGCACCAAAGGCCCCGATGCCGGTCATCGCGCAGCCCAGGGAGCGCCTGAACGTGGCTGATCCGGAGACCCCGAAAGCACGCGACATCCGGGTGTCCGTTCGGGGCGGCAAGGTCGGACGCGCCATCGGTACCGGCAAGCTAGACGCGTCCGCGGTCCGTGACGAGGTGCGGAAGCGCACCCCAGGCCTCCAGCGCCTGTTCATCAATGCTGTCCGTAAGAACCCGGGCCTCAGGGGACGGATCGTGGTCCGAATCACCGTCGGCGCTTCGGGCCGAGCCAAGGTCGAGATCGTCGAGGATCGGGTGCGTGACGCTGCCTTCGCAAGGGCCCTGCGGCGCAAGATCGCCTCCTGGCGCTTCCCCAAGGCCAAGGGCGGCGAGGTCTCCTTCAAGGTGCCCTTCACCTTCCGCGCAATCTGATCTAGAAGAACAGCCCGATAAGGGCCGGCGCCACCCAGGCTTCGACCATCCCCGCCAGCGCAACCATCCCAGCCGCCATGACGACGAGCTTCCCCGCTGCCACGGCCACTCGGTTGAACCGGTCCGACCCCACCTCATACTTCTGGAGCGCCTTGGACAGGAAAACCCCGGCCATGGCCACGAGGACGTAGCCCACCGCCTCCAGGAGGAGATGCGGAAAGATGCTTACGAAGGACTTGAGGAAGTAGCCGACTGCGCCCGCGCTGCGATCCGGCGCGGTCCTGGCGATGAAGGGGAAGACCACCCCCCAGACCGACGCGTTCCAGGCC
Source organism: uncultured Myxococcales bacterium (assembly GCA_964576155.1). Lineage (GTDB taxonomy): Bacteria > Myxococcota_A > UBA9042 > CAIXZC01 > CAIXZC01 > CAZNWW01. Next base: position 5,828 of record CAZNWW010000083.1, read on the forward strand.
AGGACCAGGAGCATCCCACCGTGACGATAGAGGAGGGAGAAGAGGAAGCAGGCCAGCATCACCAGGAGGTTATGCCCAAGGATGCCGCCGAGATCGTCGAAGATCACGTCGGTGATGGACACCACATCGAAGTCCCCGAGCTGTCGCCCGAAGAGGTCGGTCAGACGCGCCTCGGGGACCACGAGGGTCGCTGCGGAGTATGTGACCAGGACCCCCATAAAGAAGACCAGCAACGAGATGGCCAGACGGAAGTTCGCCTCCCGGGGCGAGCGAACATCGCCCCAGATCTCGTCCCGGTTACGATCGAGGAGGGCCTCCACCGTGCGATGTTGCGCCAGGGCCACCAGGAAGACGCCGATCAGGCTGGCCTCCGCCGGAAACAGCACGAAGCCCGCGCTGATACCCAGGACGGTGCCGAGGGTGGCCTGGAGAAAGATGTGCCCGTTGCCGAAGTCCTTCCTACCGGCCGTCCGGTCGAGGAGGTACATCCCGGTAGGCCTCACCTGGAGCTACATTCCGGCGAGGGAGGGGGCGAAGTTCCGGGCGAAGAAGGGGGTGTCCTGGACCGCGGAGAGGCTCTCGTTCGCGGGCACGAAGGTCTGGAGGTACTCGCGCATCTCGCCGCCGTGCCGGACGATGAACTTCGTAGCCTGGAAGCCACTGTCGATCTCGGCAGCCTTCTGCTGGAACGCATCCCACTTGGCGAAGGCCTCCTCAGCCTTCTTGAGCTCGACACAGATCTCGAAGTCGTC
>CAZNWW010000083.1:6589-10408 GCA_964576155.1 uncultured Myxococcales bacterium
GTTCATCTGACAGCCGAAGTACTTGTTGGGCACGGTGTCCCGCCAGAGCCCGCCTGCGCCGGTGACCTGGAAGGCCAGCTCATTGAACGCGCTGAGGAGCTCCAGCGCGTCGGTGTCCCCTTCCTGGAAATAATCCGAGTAGGCGACCAGATAGGTGTCCTCATGGGAGGCCAGATCGTTCCAGACCGCCTGCTTGACGGTCTCCTTGCCAGCCTTTCGGACTTTACTCCCGGTAGCCTGGCCGGTGGGGCCCGTACCCAGGGTAAACACAAGTATGATAGCGGCGGCAATGGATGCGCCGACCGCGCCGCCGACTAGGAGTTTTTTCTTCATGGTCTCCTCCTTTGGACAGACCGACGTAAAGATTAACGCGCTGAACCCCGCGCGACGTCAAGGAATTCCGTATTCGAGGGTTCGCGGACAGAACCTCTGCGGTCCTCGCACGTACGGGTGGATTCAGTTAGGATGGCGGGGAATAACAGATCCAGGAAGGAGGACATCATGAGGACGACGACAAAGAGGATGGTCTGCGTGCTGGCGGGGCTGCTGCTCCTGGCGACCGTTGTGCAGGCCGACGAGCCCGTGTCCAAGGGAACCATCAAGGGCAAGGCCGTGGACGCAGGGACCGGGGCCGGTCTCTCAGGAGTCAACGTGGTGCTGAAGGGCGCATCCAAGGTGACCACCACTGGTGGCTCCGGGGCATTCAGCTTCACAGGGGTGAAGCCGGGCAGCTACGAGGTCGTGTGCAGCAAGCCCGGGTACAAGACCCTGCTTGCCGCCGTGAGTGTGATGCGCGTTTCTTTTTCGGTCAACATCACATGCCGGATGGTTGCCATTGCGCCGCCTCCGGAGCCTGAGGCGAAAGCCGAACCGGCCGAAGCGGCCGCGGACGAGGCGCGCCGGTCCATGAGGAAGGAAAGGCGGTTCAAAGTCAAGGAGAGATCCAAGATGGTCATGAGCGGGGCGGCCCCCCCCTCACGGACGGCCCCGGGACCGAAACCGTCCCCGCGCCCTGGCGACGGAACCCCCGTCGAGCACAACACGGAGGCGTACGACCACATCAAGGAGAACATCTTCGTCTCCGCGCTCAAGACCCCTGTCTCGACCTTCTCCATCGACGTCGACACGGCGTCCTATGCGAACATGCGCCGGTTCCTGAACCAGAACCAGGTGCCGCCCAAGGACGCGGTGCGTATCGAGGAGATGGTGAACTACTTCCACTACAGCTACCCGGACCCCAAGGGCAAGCACCCGTTCTCGATCACCACCGAGATCTCGTCGGCGCCGTGGGATCCCAAGCACCGCGTCCTGATGATCGGCCTCCAGGGGAAGAAGGTCGACACCTCCAAGATGCCCCGGAACAATCTGGTGTTCCTGTTGGACGTGTCCGGCTCCATGAACAACCCGAACAAGCTCCCCTTACTTAAAAAATCCTTCAAGCTCCTGGTGGAGAACATGCGGGCCGATGACCGCGTCGCGATCGTCGTCTACGCGGGGGCAGCGGGTCTGGTCCTGCCCTCCACCCCCGGCAAGGAGGCGAACAAAATCCTCACGGCCCTGGAGAAGCTCAGCGCCGGCGGGTCGACGGCTGGAGGCGCCGGTATCAAGCTCGCCTACAAGGTCGCCAAGGAGAACTTTATCAAGGACGGGAACAACCGAATCATCCTCGCCACGGACGGGGACTTCAACATCGGCGCTTCGTCAGACGGCGAGATGGTCCGGCTCATCGAGGAGAAGCGGAAGGAGGGCGTCTTCCTCACGGTCCTCGGCCTGGGCCGAGGGAACTACAAGGACGCCAAGATGGAGAAGCTCGCGGACAAGGGCAACGGAAACTACGCCTACATCGACACGATCATGGAGGCCAAGAAGGTCCTGGTCACCGAGATGGGCGCGACCCTGCTGACCATCGCCAAGGACGTGAAGATCCAGATCGAGTTCAACCCGGCCAAGGTCAAGGGCTACCGGCTGATCGGCTACGAGAACCGGATGCTCCGGAACGAGGACTTCAACGACGACACCAAGGACGCCGGAGAGATGGGCGCGGGACACTCCGTCACTGCGTTCTACGAGATCATCCCGGCGGGCTCCGATGAGAAGCTTCCCGGAGTGGACGATCTGAAGTACCAGGATGCGAAGATCTCGGACGCGGCGAAGAAGAGCCCCGAGCTGGCCACGGTCAAGTTCCGCTACAAGCCACCCAAGGAGGACAAGAGCCAGCTGATCGTGGAACCCATCATGGATAAGGGGATCCACTGGAAGAAGACCTCCAAGAACTTCCGCTTCGCGTCGGCTGTGGTCGAACTCGGCCTCCTGCTCCGCGGCTCGGAGTTCAAGGGCAGCGCCACCTTCGAGTCCCTGATCGCCAGAGCAAAGAATGCCTCGGGAAAGGACCCCCACGGCTACCGCGCCGAGTTCGTGCGGCTCGCCGAGATGGCCCAGGCCCTCTCCAAGAAGTAAATCCCTTGTTTATGGGAACCCTCACAGGATTGGGTTGAGTCCCACGACGATCCGGCGCTATGCTAGGGCTCCGAATGAACGGAGCAGAACCATGATGAGTACCCACCTTCGAATCTCGACCCTCGCCATCCTCTTCACCCTGGTCATCCCTGCCGGCGCGGTAAACGCCGGGGACGAGGCCCCGGAGGTCGATGTCTTCGCTGCGGCCCTGCGCGCCGGCACTTCGATCTCCAATGCGAAGACACGCGCCTACACCATCGAGAGAATCGCGCTGGCCTGGGCCCACACCGATTTCTGCGAGGAGGCCCTCGTCGCGCTGCGCGCCGGCGCCGGCGCCGGCGCCGAGGCCGCGCTGGACGCGGCGCTGATGTGCGCTGAGACCGTCGCGGACGAAACCGCGGGGAAGCTCCTGACCTTTGCCAGGGGCCGGGTCAACCAGACGTCGGATCCGGTGCAGAAGGCCCTGTACCTCGCGGCCCTCGCCGGCGCGTACGGGGAGCTCGAGCAGTACTCTAACAGCAAGGACGCTGCTGCCCGGGCCGCAGCGACCCTGCCCGCGACGTGCGACCCGCTGGAGGCCGTGCTGTCCCGCACGGCCCTCGCCCTGCGCTTCCTGGATGCGGGCATGGAGGCCTGGGCGGCTCATCTCCTGGCCGGCGCCACCCGCGTGGCCTTGGACCTGTCCGGAAAGCCGGCGGTACTCGACGGAGTCTGGGGTCCCGACGATACCTCCGAGGCGGACCTCACCACCGCGGTGATGGGGCACCTGCGATTCTACAAGGATGACGCGCCTGGCTTCTCTCCGCCCCCGCCGCTCCACGACTGCCCTGGGCCTGGAAAACCGGGCTCCGGACAGATCGACCCGGCGAAGGCAATCGCGCTGGCAGCCGTGTCCACGGTCCTCCGACGCCTTGGCGACGCGGAGAGCGCCGAACTGGCGCTGCTCCTCGCCTCGGCCATGATCCCGGGGATCCAGGAGGACGCGGACCGGGACGGGGCGGTCGACGCGGCGGCCACGCTGCTGGCGGACGATGCCCGGGCCGAGGACGTAATAGCCTTCCTGATTCGGGTGGCCTCTGTGAGCCCGAACCCGGTCCACAAGGTCTTCGCCCGCCTGGTGTTCTCCGGCCGACTGCGGACCCGGGCTCCCACAGAGTCCTACCTCCAGTCCGTGTCGACCCTCGCCAAGTCCCACGGGCCATCCAAGGACTCCGGCGACCGGTTCAACACAGCCGCAGCGCGGGCCTTCCTGGACCTCGGAGATCCGGTTCGGGCATTTGACATCGCGATCAACATCGGTGCGGATGACCTCCGCCAGCCGGTCCTCATGGAGCTCCTCCCCGAGCTCTCACGGGCGTCCTC
>CAZNWW010000084.1:0-10299 GCA_964576155.1 uncultured Myxococcales bacterium
CTTCATCACGTCATGAGCCCAGAACCTGATGACTTTGAAGCCCTTCTCCTCCATCCAAGTTGTTCGGCGGGCATCATAGAGCTTTGCCCTGTCGTGCTGGCCGCCATCGATTTCGATAATAAGTCTCTTTGAGAGACAAACGAAATCAGCAACATACGGGCCGAACGGAACCTGTCTTCGGAATCGTAGACCACCTAGCTGCTTCCTGCGGAGCTTCGCCCAAAGGTGGCGCTCCGAGTCGGTCATGGAGCGCCGAAGGGCACGGGCCCGGTCACGTTGGATGTTGGTGCCTCGTGGTGCCATGTACGTGTATTCGAATCTCAGAACAAATGGGGAAGCGCAGAGACTATTTCAGCCAAAATACTGCTCCTATGTCTCTGCACGGGGTCCCGCCCCCATCGCCCCTGCGGGGCACTTCCCCCAACGAGGGGGGAAGAGAGCGCGCCGTACCAAGCTTGAAGTACGGTGCGGTTGTGTCGCAGTAACCAACATTCGGCTGAGCAAGGAGAACCCTCCCCCCTTGTTGGGGGAGGTGCCCGAAGGGCGGAGGGGGGATGAACCCGTGCAGAGATCATGTAGCGACGCCCTACAGCAAGCGCGCTAACTTCCTCGACCAGGCGTCGATCCCATCAGGCTCCTTCGGATACCTCCGATACAACCAGTCCACCGCCAGCACCGCAGCGGCGGTAAGCGCCGCCTTGGGCGCTAGATCCAGGACACGAACGAGGCCCGGAACCCGGGCGAGCTGCTCCCTGGACAGGATCTTCCTGGGGATCATGCGGCCCTCGGACTGGATCCTTCGGAAATCATCGATCTGCAGGACCCCTTGATCTGCGAGGCGCTGTATATCGGCCGCGGGGATTCTTCGCGAGAAACGTGTGACGAGGTTCTGGCGGAGTTGCTCAGCGCCATGGGGCTTCGGCGGCAACTTCATGACCCCAGCGGTGACCGGTGCTCCGAAAGAGATCGCGGAGGGGTGCCTCGCCAACCCGCCGACGAGCCTTGGGGATGGCACCTCCGACCACGCGGGACCGCTTCTCCGTACCGTCCTTGCAGACAAGGTCCAAGTGCTTCAAGACTCCCTCGATCGAGTGGTCGCGAAAGAGCGCCATCCCGATCACGAGCCATACAACCTGCTCTGCGGGTAGCTTCCGACGACGGATGGTACAGGTCCCCGTGCGCTCCAAGGCTGCTTGCACCCAATCGGCATCAAGCTCGGATCCAAGCGCCTTGAGGCTTGAGCCTATTTCGAAATCACAGAGTTCTTGGAGAGTCTTCTCGAAGTCCATAGCGACCTCCCTCGTTGAGAGATCGCAACATCATGATCCTGAACTGTCCGATAAACAAAGGCTTTTCTGCCTAAGTGATCGGCATTGCGCCTAAAGCCCCTCCCACAAGGGCGCGTGCGCGCAAGGCTTGATACCCACGCCAATGCTCATTAGACTGCCTGGGCTCAAATGGGAGGTTCCATGCCGTCCGACAACCCCATGCTCCCCTTCGACGACGCGCTTCGCATTGCTCTGGAGCATATCCGCCCCGCTGGGACGGAGCGGGTGCCCCTGGCATTGGCTGCCGGGCGGGTGCTGGCTGAGGAGGTCTGCGCGGACCATGACCTGCCGCCCTTCGACAAGAGCGCCATGGACGGCTTCGCTTGCCGGCGGGTGGACCTCGGGCGGCCCCTCGTGATCGTCGAGACCATCCCCGCAGGCGCCACACCCGAAGAAGCAGTGGGGCCCGGCGAATGTACTCGGATCATGACCGGCGCGCCGGTGCCCGCGGGCGCGGATACCGTGTTCAAGGTCGAAGAGTCCGAGCTCGTCGGCGATCAGGTCCGCTTCATCGGTACGGAGACCAAACCGAACATCATCCCCCGGGCAGAAGACGTCCTGGCAGGAGATCGGCTGCTGGAACCAGGGCTGCGCCTGCGGGCCGACCATGTGGCGGTCCTTGCCGCGGCCGGGGTCCCCGAGCCCCTCGTGAGCCGCCGGCTAAGAGTGGGGATCGTCGCCACCGGCGACGAGCTCGTCGAGCCGGCGGTCATCCCGGGACCCTCGCAGATCCGGAACTCCAACAGCCACCAACTCATTGCACAGGTCCAGGCTGCAGGGGGTGAACCCAGGTATTTCGGCATCGCCGGCGACCAACGGGACGCGCTGGACGCTGCCTTCGAGCGGGCCGCGGCCGAGAGCGACGTGCTCCTGCTCTCCGGCGGGGTTTCACAAGGGGACTTCGACTTCGTCCCCGATGTGATGCGGGCTCACGGGGTGGAGATCCTCTACGACCGGGTCCGGATCAAGCCAGGGAAGCCGACGACCTTTGGCGTCTCCGACGATCTGGTCGTGTTTGGACTCCCGGGAAACCCGGTGTCCACTTACGTCATCTTCGAGGTCCTCGTGCGGCCCTTCCTCCTGGCGACCGCGGGGATGACATCCGCCCCGGACGAATGGACGGTACGCCTCGCAGCGCCCATTCATCGGCGGCGGGACGACCGGGACGAATGGCTTCCCGTCCGGCGAACAGAGGACGGGGGCGTGGCCCCCGTGCCCTACCACGGCTCGGCCCATTTCCTGGCCTTGACACGGGCTGACGGCCTCACCATGATCCACGCAGGAACCCGCCACATACCAGAGGGGACGGAGATCCGTGTACGACCGATTCCAGCGTAGGATCGACTACCTCCGCATCTCGGTGACCGACCGGTGCAACATGCGCTGCGTCTACTGCATGCCTGAGGATGGGGTGGAGTGGGTCGAGAGGGAGAAGGTCCTCTCCCTGGAGGAGATCTACGAGGTGGCCGCTGTCGCGGTGGACATGGGCATCCGCAAGCTCCGACTCACCGGGGGGGAGCCCCTGATTCGCAAGGGCGTCGTGGGCCTCGTGACCCGGCTCGCCGACCTGCCGGGGCTCGAGGACCTGGCGATGACCACCAACGCCACCCGCCTCGTGGAGATGGCGCCGCAGCTCAAGGCTGCCGGGCTCCGCCGGGTCAACGTGAGCCTCGACACCATGGACCCGGACCACTTCAGCGCCCTCACCCGGGGGGCACGGATCGAGGACATTCTAGCAGGGATCGAGGCGGCTCGAGACGCGGGCCTCACCCCCATCAAGCTCAACTGTGTGGTCAAGGTCTCCTCCAACGAGCCCCACGCCCGCACGGTGCGGGCCTATGCCGAGGAGCACGGCTACCTGGCACGCTTCATCCGGGAGATGAACCTCGAGACCGGGGACTTCTGGATCGTGGAAGGGGGCGACGGCGGGGACTGCCGCCGCTGCGGACGCCTGCGCCTCACCAGCCGCGGAGAGATCCTGCCCTGTCTGTTCAGCGACCAGGGCTACAGCGTCCGTGAACTCGGCGCCCGGGGGGCCATCGAGGCCGCGGTGGGTGGTAAGCCGGAGTCCGGCCAATGCAGTCGAGAGAACTCTTTCTACACCGTAGGAGGATGACATGAGTGAGTTGACCCACGTAGACATCGATGGGCGGGCCAACATGGTCGATGTAGGTGACAAGCCAACAGTACGCCGCCGCGCTGTGGCCACGGGCCGCATCGACCTGGCGCCTCAGACCGTGGCCCGGATACAGGCCAACGAGATGAAGAAGGGGGACGTACTCACCGTGGCCCAGATCGCGGGCATCCAGGCGGCCAAGCGCTGTCCGGAGTGGATCCCGCTCTGCCACCCCCTCCCCCTCACCAAGGTGGACGTGCGCTTCGTGATGGACGACCACGGGGTCATCGCCACTGGAGAGGCCGCCTGTACCGGGCGCACCGGTGTCGAGATGGAGGCGCTCACCGCGGTGAGCGCGGCGCTCCTGACGATCTACGACATGTGCAAGGCCGTGGACAAGGCCATGGTAATAAAGGAAATACGATTGGTTGAAAAAACCAAGGAGGAGGCATGAACACCGGCGCTGCCTTCGAGGTGGTCGCAGTCAACCTCTCCGAGAAGAAGGGCACCGTGAAGCGTCCGGTGGACGAGATCGTCGTGACCGACCGGGGCCTCACAGGGGACGCACACGCAGGCCTCTGGCATCGCCAGGTGAGCCTGTTGGGTCAGCAGGACATCGACCTCTTCGCCAAGAGCCTCGGCCGCCCCCTCGAGCCCGGCGAGTTCGCTGAGAATTTTTCATTGGGGGGGATCGATCTCTCCGGTGTTTCCGTGCTGGATCGCCTCTTCATCGGCGAGGTGGAGCTGGAGGTCACCCAGATCGGCAAAAAATGCCACGGGAGCAGCTGCGCGATCTTCCAGGCAACCGGGGACTGCGTCATGCCCCGCAAGGGCCTCTTCGCCCGGGTGCTCCACGGGGGCACCGTGCGTCCGGGAGACGCCGGACGCTGGGAGCCCCGGCCGCTCCGGGCCGCGGTGCTCACCATGAGCGACCGGGCCCACGCAGGGGAGTACAAGGACCTGAGCGGTCCGAGGGTGAAGGAGCACCTCGAACGCCACTTCGGCGCCACGCGGTGGCACATCGAGACCACGGTATCCGTCCTCCCGGACAATGCTGAACAACTCCGTGAGGCCCTCGCCAAGCTCCGGGACGACGGCGTGGATATTGTGATCACAACCGGAGGGACCGGCGTCGGGCCCAGGGACGTCACCCCCGACGTTGTGAGCGACATGGCGAACAAACCGATCCCCGGGGTCATGGACGCCATCCGGGCAAAGTACGGCGCGGACAAGCCCAACGCACTGCTGTCGAGGAGCGTCGCCGCGGTAGTGGGCGGCAGCCTGGTCTACGCTGTCCCCGGTTCTGTGAGGGCGGTGGATGAGTACATGGTGGAGATGCTGAAGACCATGGAGCATCTCATCAGGATGCTCCACGGGATCGGGCACTAAGGACGGCAGACCATCTGCTTGTTACACTTCTGACCCTCGGAGCCCTCGGGGCAGTCCGTGGCTTCTTCGCAGGCCAGGGTGCACCAGATGCCCTCACCGAACTCGTGACAGAGGCCGGACTCGCATTCCCCATCGGCGGCGCATTCCCCGCCGAAGGGCAGCAGCCCCTCGGGGGTGTCCTCGGCACCGATGGTGTCCTCGGCACCGATGGTGTCCTCGGCACCGATGGTGTCCTCGGCTTCGATGGTGTCTTCTGCGGGTTTCTTGTCGCTATCGCCGTTGTCACAACCGATCCAGGCGAAGCCGAGGAGAAGGGATAGGAGCAGGGAGGTGCGCATCTTCAACCGTCCTTTGTTTTCTTGAACATCATCTTTGCCAGGGTCCAGGCGCCGCCGCCGCCGAAGAGGCCGAAGCCCAGATGCCCTGCCAACCGAAGCGGCTCAGGCGTCTTGTGGAAGAAGCCGCCGAGGGAGAGGTACCGTGCAAGGCCGAAGAGGAGGCCGATCGTCGCGAACCAGAGCAGGGACCGCCGGAAGGAACGATCCCCGGACCACACGAGCAGGAGCGCGGGCACGGCCCATGCGGCCACGGCCCAGCCCGGTGCGTAGCCGGCGAGGCTCAACGCGAGGGGCACAGCGGCGGCGAAGGTCAGGAGAAGGGCCGGTGCGAGGGCCTCGGCGAAGAGCAGGAGGGTCAGGGCGCCGGGCAGGACTCGGTGACCTGGCAATCGCACCGGCGCCTTGAACGCGACCTCGAGGAGCACTGTGAGCCCCAGGGCGGCGAAGAGCACCGCCCATTGTGTCGTGTTCAACCGTGTACGAACCAGGCTGCGGTCCAAGCCGCCCTCCTCAGATGCTGTCATGGCCCTGCGACTTGCGCGCGGGAACCAGTCGGCCACCCGCCCTGCGCACGGTGAGCACCACGCGGTTTCCCCGGAGGTCCGGCCGGAGCCAACCCCTGGTGTCAATTTCGACATCACCAGGGAGAAGCTCAAGCCCATCCTCCAATACCGCATCAATGCCGGTTTTGTCAACAATCGTCGCCACGGTCTGGACGCCGTCGAGCTCCCGGATCCCGCGGAGCGATATAAAGCGCCCGTCATCACCCGAAGCTCTCAGCCCGGTAGCGGACAGCGCGCCCACGACGCCCATCCCGTCTCCACCCAGCTCAGCGAGATGAACCCCCGCCTCCCGGCCGAGGGCCACGGCCTCCGCCTTGGTGAGGACCTCCACCTGGGCGCGACGCCCGAACGCGGCGACCGCGCCCCGGACCTCCGCGGGCCGGGCCACGCAGAGCCCGGGATCCGCTCCCTGATGCTCGAGGAAGAGGATCAGGTCCGTCGCAGCGACGGCCAGGTCTTCTTGGATGACGTCCCCCGAGAGGCCGAGACAGGACGCTGAGTTGTGGGTCGTGTACGGGACATCCGGATGTACGAGGAGCTGGTGCCGGGTGATACCCAGGCAACACACCGGGAGCAGCCTCTCCAGGCGGATCATCAGCTCGCGGGAGAAGGCACCGGTGCCTATGCTCTCCCCTGCATCCGTGTCATCGATAGCTACGAGCCAGTCCAATGGTTGTGCCTCCTCCCGGCCCGAGACAGCATACACGGCAGGGGCGCGGGCGTCTCATGAAAAATTCACCGGTGGTTGCCCCTGCCCGTCCTTGTACCCACGCGTCCCATCGAGTATTTTATTGCCATCAGATCCGTCACCGGATGCAGAGCCACGGAGGCAGCCCATGCGTCGATTCATCGGAACAGTACCCTTCCTGTTGGCCGCGCTCGCTCTGACCGCCTGCGGGGGCGATGACGGAGACGGGCCCAGCGGGGGCAGTGGAGACTACAAGCCCTGCGATCTCATGATCACCGAGATCATGAACTACCCGTCGGGCACCCTGGTCGGGAACGAGTGGATCGAGATCCACAACCCCACGAACACGGCCATCGATCTCAAGGAGGTCTGGATCAAGACCGACAAGGACGCCCGCCTCTGGATGCTCGAGGACCTCCCGGGCAAGGTGATGATCCAGCCCGGCGAGTATTTCCTCATCTGGCAGGTGAAAGAGGAGGAGCCCGTCGTGCTCTCGGAGGACGGAGCCTTCCGGGTGCTCTACCTCCCGTATGATAAGTTTAACTTGGATAAATGGGACCTCACCGTCACCCTCCGCACCGAGGACGGGACGACCCTCCACTCCGTGACCGTGGGCGCAGAGGGCTCCCAATGCGAACCCGCATCGCCCACCCTCGCCCCCCTCGGGGATGACACCAAGGGAGCGTCCCTGGAGTTGCAGGAGGGCTTCCTCGGTTGCGCAGACTCTACCCTGAAATGTGAGGCATGGACCCCGGCCTGGAAGTCCGGCCTGATACCTGACAGCGCCGACCTCGGAACCCCTGGCCAGGGCCCCGAGGCCAAGCCCTCCGGGGCGCCCCCCACTCCGGGCTCTCTCGCTGTGACCGAGATCATGTCCGCGTCGGGTGAGACCTGCGGCAAGATCGACTGGTTCGAGATGTTCAATACCTCGGGGAACGCCTTGAGCCTCGAGGGCTGCACCTTCGGCGACAGGACCGCCAGCGGCGACACTGTGGTCAAGAGCCCGATCATCGTGCCCGCGGACGGGTACGCAATCCTCGCAGCGGCAGACATGGACGGCGTCGACGAGGACGGGATCTTCGCTGGGCCAAACCTCAACAAGACCGGCGACACCCTCTACCTGATCTGCGGCGGCTCCAAGATCCTCGAGGTGGCCTATGGCGGCGGCGAGGGTGAGCTGCCCAAGCCCAAAGACGGGAAGAGCATCGGCGTGTGCTTCGACAACCTGACTGAGCCGTACACCGCCACCATGCTCCACGACCCGATCAACTGGGCCGTGACCGAGGCCGGCGCGTCGGGCTGCGGGGACGACATCGGCTCCCCGGGTCTGAAGAACATTCTATGCCACTGTGCCCCGACCTGCCCGGCCGGCACCTGCGATGTGGACGACGGCTGCGGCGGCGTCTGCGGCTGCGGTGAGAATGGCACCTGCACCGACGGTGCATGTGTCTGCGACACGGAGCCGGACTGTGCAAACAAGGAATGCGGCGACGACGGCTGCGGCGGCTCCTGCGGAGACTGCGCCGGAGACCTCTCCTGCGCACAGAACGAGGCCGGCGGCTGGTGCGCCCGTACCCCGGGCGCAGGTGAAGTCGCACCCGCCGAGATCATGTCCAACGGCGGTGACGCGTGCGGCAAAATCGACTGGTTCGAGCTCAAGAACCTCACGGACGTCGCGCTGGACCTGGAAGGCTGCACCGTCGGCGACGACTCAGCCTCCGGGGCCCATGTCTTCTCCGAGGCCATGGTCATCCCCCCGGCGGGTGAAATCGTCATCGCCGGTGCGGATATGGACGGGATCACCGAGGACTACATCACATCCAAGCCCAACCTCAACCAGAGCAACGAGCGCATCTGGCTGGAGTGCCCCGACGGAGCGGGTGGCACTGTCTCCCTCTTCGAGGTCTGGTACGGTACCAGCACCGAAGGGGATCTGCCCAAGCCCGAGAAGGGTATCTCCGTCCAGGTCTGCCCGGACTCCCTGCCCGCGCCTGCGGCGCTGAGCGACTATCTCGCCGGGGCGAACTGGCAGCTCACCGCTGCCGCCGCCACGGGCTGCGGCGACGACCTGGGCACCCCGGGCATGCCGAACCCGTACTGCTCCTGCGATCCCACCTGCACTCAGGGCGAATGCGGAATGGCGGACGGCTGCGGCGGGACCTGCGGCTGCGGCGAAAACGAGGTCTGCGAGGCAGACGCCTGCGTCTGCGAGATCACGCCCGATTGCACGAACAAGGCCTGCGGGGACAACGGCTGCGGCGGCTCCTGTGGAGTCTGCGCCGGGGCGGAGACCTGCCTCGAGCTCGAATCGGGCGGCTACTGCGTCCTGGTGCCCTCGTCCGGGGACGTGGTGATCACCGAGATCCGCTCGAACACCCCTGAACCCTGCGACGGAGTGGACTGGTTCGAGGTCCTCAACTTCACCGGGAGCGACATCTCCCTCAAGAACTGCGTCATCGGCGACGACTCGGCCACGGGAAAGCACACTATCTCCGAGGCAGCCATAGTCCCCGCCGGCGGCTACGGGGTGCTGGCCTCCGACACCCTGGGGGAGGTGGAGATCGCCTACTATTTCTCCAAGCCGAACTTGAACAAGACCAGCGACTCGATCTACCTGCGCTGCCCCGACGGGGAGGGCGGCACCACAGAGCTGTTCTGGATGCACTATGGCTCCGACGTGGCCAACCCAGGGGACGCTGCGTCTGTGGGCTACTGCCCGAACCTCGGACCCGCGGCCCCCGCCGCGGCAGACTACCTCGCCCCCGAAAACTGGGGCCTGAGCACCGCCGGGGCCTATAGCTGCGGCGAGGACATCGGCAGCCCGGGCCTGGCCAATCCCAACTGTGATATCACCTGCGATCCCCAATGTGCGCCGCCCGCCTGCGGCGGACCGGACGGCTGCGGCGGCACCTGCGGCTGCGGCGCGGAGCAGTCCTGCGTGCAGGGAAAATGCGAGGGCCCCTGTGTACCCCAATGCGATGACAAGGACTGCGGCCCGGATGGCTGCGAGGGGACGTGCGGGAGCTGTGACGAGGGTCTCGACTGCATCGAGGGGGCCTGCCTGGCGCCCCCCGCCCTGCTGGCTGTCAACGAGGTGAACGCGAACATCGCCAGCGGCTGTGACCTCGTGGAGTTGCGGGTCCTCGGCGAGGGCTCCCTGGGCGGGATCGTATTGAAGGAGCGGAATTCGGCGATCGCGACCTTCGACCCGACGGAGGTCTCCATCGACGATGTCATCGTGGTGCACTTCTCTTCGGGCGGCGCGACCTGCAACCCCATGGGGGCCACGGCCGAGAATGCTTCGAAGTCCGAGCTCGACGCGCTGACCTATTCCGTCACCTATGACACCGCGTGGGACATCTTCATCCCCGACGCAGGTCTCACCGCAACGGACAACGTCCTGACGGTCTACGGACCCGGCGGGGACATCCAGGACGCGGTCTTCCTCACCGACGCTGACGACGAAGGCACCGCGGCCGGCGCCACTGAGACCCAGGCAGCCATAGTCGCCGCCGCAGGCGAGTGGACCGACCTGGACGGGTCGGTCCCCGAGGGCGGCTACATCGACGCCGCGTTCACCGCCTCCGCGGTGGTGGGACTCAAGGACACCGGCACCAGCGCATCCGGGGAGACCCTCCAGCGCTTCGACAACTGGGACACAGACACCAAGGACGACTGGACCCTGTGGATCCACTCCTGGGGCTTCCTCAACGCAGGACAGGAATTCTAAGTTTCGCGTCTCCAGACCAGCGCCAGCCCTGCAATGATCAGGACGATGGGGATGGCGTGCTCAAAGGTCAGCCAGTCGAAGAAGCCGAGGCGGCCCAGCAGCAGGACCGCGCCCACGGCTACGAGGACTACGCCGAGGGATTTGCGG
>CAZNWW010000085.1:0-10291 GCA_964576155.1 uncultured Myxococcales bacterium
ATCCGAGCCGGGAGCCCGCGACCAGGAATCCGAGCCGGGAGCCCGCGACCAGGAATCAGAGCCGGGAGCCCGCGACCAGGAATCCCGCGGCAACCAAGGTCATGCCCACCCGAACTGGCGGATCCCATGCGCTGGTCCGGCAGTTGGGCGTCATATAGCGGCAGCGTTGGTTGCGGTTGGGGGGAGTCCGGGTCGCAAGAGGCTCTCGGTGCGTATGACATTCTCCAGGACAGAGAGAACAACCTCCCAGCGGTTGAAGTGTGGATGAGGGGGTACCAAGGCCTGACAACCCATAGATGTGATCAATCGAGAGCCTCCAGGGCGGTGGGGAGGCGAGGACGATCTCGGTTCCGACAGGAAATGAAGGAATATAGCGGGTTCATTATATGTACGTATGCGGGCACTTATGATGAGGCACTATCGGAGTCAAAAAGGGGAACGTAATGCAAATACCTATCCTTATCTGCCTGATTCTCAGCCTCGGAGGTGTTGAGGATCCACCGGAGGTCGAGGCCGCTGAAGAGGCCCCTTCCGAGAGTCTGACAGCCACGTCCATTGCACCCACGCCGCACGTTGTTCGCTCGATCGCCGAAGCGATGAGAGACCCTGAATCCGTCCAACACCTCAAGCTCGAGGATACCGGACTGACGAGCCTGCCCGAGGAGATCTGGCTTCTGACGAATCTCCGCAGGCTGGATGTCGACAACAACCAGATAACCTCCGTGCCCCCTGAGATTGGAAACCTCGTCCATCTCGTGGAGCTCGACCTCGACAAGAACCAGCTGACGAGCCTGCCCCCCGAGATAGGAAAGCTGAAGAACCTGGTGTCGTTGGATCTCGATCACAACAAGCTCGACTCTCTTCCCGAGGAGCTGGGAAGCTCTCTGAGCTCACCTACCTGGATTTTGAGCAAAATCAACTGCAACGCTTGCCCGCAGCGATCACGAAGCTCAAGCACGTCGAGTTCTTCAACCTGAGCGGCAACAAGCTGAAGACTCTACCCCGGAGCATCGGGGGGATGGACGCGCTGGAGAACCTCGGCCTCGCAAACAATAGACTGGCCTCGGTCCCCGAAGAGATCAAACTCCTGAAAAGACTCACGAGCCTGAGCCTCGACGGAAATCCCATGTCTGACAAGGCGAAGGAGCCGATATTGGGTTGGCTGGAGGCTCAGAGCGAAGATATTGAAGGCCAATGGGACGACTACGGCGACTGACGGCGGGGCTGCTGGGAAAGGCAAGACACTCTGAGACTCTTCATACCAAGTCCAGGTGAACACGCTCGAAGGCTCGGCGAAGGCAGCGTCGGCGAGACCAAGGCGCGCGAAGGAGGAATGGCCGGAGGCCCTTTCGACTGAGCGGAACGCCGGGATCGTCGGCGGGGCCAAGCCGGGACCGAGTGGGATCATTTGGACTTGGTATCAATAATACAAAATCTCCACCGGACCTCGTAGCCCCACCGGCACCAGAGTCTCCTCATTGTCGTATTGGGGGTACTCCGGATCCCCGGCGATCCCGTGCCCGACCAGTCGGTTCCGAAGCGGCGGGATGAGTGTGACCTCCACCGTGTTGTCCCCGGCCACGAACATCCCGGTCACGTCCACCTCGTAAGGCGGGATCAACGCAGCACCGGCGTCGGTCCCGTTGACGATCACCGTGGCAGCACCCGACAGAACGTTGAGACGCAGGATCGCGTAGCCCGCAGGAGCTTCGGGCGTTGTGACGAGGCCGGTGTAGATCCCCGGCGTGCTGCTGTATCGCAGCGCCTCGATGTCCCGCCAGTCGGGCAGGTCCCCAGCGTCAATCACGACCTCGCCCTCGGCCACGTCCGCGCCGGTGACGTGCAGCTCCCAGGTGGTGACCTCGACGCTGCTGCGGAACTCCTGGCCCGTGAGGTCGAACCAGCCGTCCCCTGCCGCGGGCGGCCCCAGGCCGCAGGTGAGGATCCGTGAGCCCCAGGCTGGGATATCGAGGGACGCTCCCAGGCCGGTCGCCGGGACTATCTCCCAGGTGCCTGCCCAGGGGTCTATCCACAGCGGCTCCTCGCAGGAGAGGCCCCCCGGGGTGATTGGCAATGCCTCGGCGGTGGGGTTGCGGAGGAACACGAGGCGGCCCACATCGAGGCGCCTGCGGATCCGGCGTGCGGTCCCCGTGATCCCATCAACCGAGACCCCTGACAGGCCCGAAGCCCAATCCCGCGCATTGACCACACCCGAGTGCATCCCTGCGAGGGCCGCGCCGACGCGGTCGTCCAGCCCCCCGATGTCGAGCCCCGGGACCCGGGACGGTGGATCTCCCTGCACCCGCACATGGCCACCCTCCCCGGCCGCCTCGGCCAGGGCCTCGGCGGCGGCGGCCTCCATCCAGGGCGCGTCCAGGATCAGGACTCCGGCGTAGTCGGTCTCGCCGAGCACGATCCGTCCGTCTGTACCGACACTAGCGTCGGCCAGATAATCGTCGTTCACCCACTCCCAGGTGACGCCTGCCGCGTCGAGCAGGTCGAGTTGCGGCTTCACCGACATCATCCAGTCCACCGCTACCCCCGGATCCGATGGTCCGAGAACCGCATCCACCAAATCGAATAGCGCGTCTCGAGCGTCCCCCGGCTCCCCCGGGAACGCGCCCCGATAGAGCTCCTCGTCCCAACCGTCCAGGCGGCCCAAGGCAGCGCTGATGCCGATGAACGGGAAGTACACGGCCACATCAATGTCCGGACTGCCCTGCCGCAGGGCCCATTGGACCCGGGCGAGATACCGGCTGATCTCGGGCATGAAACCCCAGTACGTGTTGCTCTCACCCAGGTTGGAGCCGTAGGTCCCCGAGCCGCTCCAGGGGCTGGAGAAGGGATGCCAGCCCTGCGCGCCATAGCCCTCGAGCTCCCGATAAGGGAACCCATGGAACAGGATCCGGTTCACCCCCGCGGTGAAGAGCTTGTCCGCGGCGGTCTTGAGCTTGGTCGGTGTGAGCATGTGGTCCTTGCCGGCCCAGACCATGGACTCTGCGGAGATGACCTCCCGTCCTCCAAGATGCGCCCCCGACGAGATCGCTCTTATAAAAAAATCAGCGCCGCCCGCGTAGAGCTGCTCCGCCTCCGGGATGTGGGCCGCCGCGGCCGCTGAGATGACGTCGACCCCGACACCGTAGGGCTGGATCCGTGACTTCAGACCCCTGGCCTCGCCCCACGCAGTGCAAGTCTCGACGTACCGCTCGATGAAGAGGTCGGAGACCGTGCGCCTCCAGTCGTTGCGAACCCGCCCGTCGTCGAGGCCATACCCGAAGGGCGCGGCCCGGGGGATCCCCGCGCCATCGAAGATGTGGTTGTCCGCGCCGGGGAGCATCACCACCGGGAGCCAGAGCTCCGGGGAGTAGCCGCGCCGAGCCCGAAACTCCTCCAACATGTCATCCGCCCAGAGACGCTCGGCCTTCAGCTCGAAGCTGTCGGTGAAGAAACCCTCCAGGGCCGGGTGCCCGAGATCGGGCCCGAGGAGCTTCTCGAGGGTGGAGGTCACGAGTCCGGCGTCGAGGTGATCCACCACCCAGGCCTCCCCCGGGTACGCGTGGAGGCTCACGTACTCGCCGTCCGGCGCGGCCCAGAACCCCACCACGACCCACTGGCCCGGCGGCACGTCCCATTTCAGGACACCCCCCTCGACCGCGTCGGTGAGCTCTATCACCGAGTCGGGGTCCAGCCAGACCTGGTCCGTGAGCACCAGGGGGTTCGGGTCCCGCTCGCCGTCCAACTTCTCCCCGGCCACCACCAGGACCAGCTCCGCCTGGTCGCCCATGTATCTCGCCAGGGGTTCCCCCATGGCCTCGGCTGACTCCGCTATCTGGTAGAAGGGCGCGAAGTCCGGCCCATCGAGGGTGATCGTCGCTGTCCCGGGCCCGGTGACGGGATCCTCCGAGATGAGCAGGGTCTGAATGGACTGATCAGAGGTGATGAGATGGCTCCCGACCGGCCAGCCGGAGCCCGCTGTGAGGGAGATCGCCAGACCCGCAGACGCTGCAGCGTCCAATGCAGCGAGGACGTGGTCATGGGCCTCATCGGTCCCCCAGGAGAAACGAGCAGCCAACGTGGCCTCCGGAGCCTCGGGGTCCAGCGCAGCGGCGAAGGCCTGGATCTCTGCGCCTTCGATCCCTGCTGCAACCAGGACGGCGACCTCCCGGCTCAGCTCGGAGTCATCCACGTCACCCCCGGGCCACCACCAGCGCACCCACGGACCGTAACCCGCGGGAGGCTTGGCAAAGGCGGTCCAGTCGATGCCCGGCTCCGCCGCGGGTTTTACCTCGACACAGCCCGTGACGAACAGAGCCAGGAGCGCCGCAATAAGACGAATGTGCATGGATCTCCCCCCGTACCTTCCGTCCCCTGGACCACGCCGGGGCGCCTCCCTATAATCACTCCCTCTGAAGGACACCACAAGGTGGACAGATGCGAGCGGCCTTCTTCGACCTGGACAAGACCCTGATCACCGAGAACAGCGCACGGCTGTGGATGATGCGAGAGTACCGCCGCGGGCGGGTCGGCGTCATGGACATCGCAGCCGGGACCCTCTCTCTCCTGGGCTACCATCTGGGCATCATCGACATGGAGCGGGCCACCCGAAAGGCCCTCTCGTTTATACGCGGGTTCACAGAGGAAGAAGTGCGCGGGTGGATCGAGGAGTGGTTCCATGAGGAGGTCGCGCCGGTGGAGGCGCCGGGGGCGCGGGCCGTCATCGAGTCCCACCGCAGTAAAGGACACCGCCTTGTGCTGCTCACGTCTTCGAGCCCCTACGAGTCGGCCTGCGCGGTGCAGCACTGGAACCTCGACGACTTCTTGTCCATGCACTACGAGGTGGTGGACGGTGTCTTCACCGGGGACGTCCTGCTGCCGCTCTGCTACGGAGAGGGCAAGGTCCGCTACGCGGAGGAGCTCGCCAAAGCGCAGGGGATCGACCTCGATGAGAGTTGGTTCTACACCGACAGCTACACCGACCTGCCGATGCTGGAGCGGGTAGGGCATCCCGAGGTGGTGAACCCGGATCCCAGGCTCCGCCGGGAGGCCCGACGCCGGGGCTGGCCGATCCTGGATTGGACCTGATCCCCAAAACTTGTGGGATCGGATCAGCCGACGGTATAGGTGTGGACGTTCCCGAGGCAGGGCTGCCCCTTCCAGAGATCGGCGACGAAGGGACGCGTGTCCTGGTGATCCCCCTTCTTCGCCTCGAAGAGCGCTGCACCCAGGGTCGCGCCGGTGGCCTCGCCTTCCGGGTGGCGGCAGACGCTCCAGGGCGCACCATCGTGAGACGTGAAGGCCTTGATGATGTCGTCCCGCTGCGGCCCCGGGGTGTCCTTCAGGTCCGCGGTCACTGAGCGGAGACGCGGCATCGAAGAGATCTTGATGTACTCCTCGAACTGGGGCTCGTCCTTCATCCCCTCCCAGAGGAGGTGGTTCGTGTGGAGGACCAGGCCCTTGACCTCACGCTTGGAGATCTTGTCTGGGTTCCCCTCCACGGTCCATGCCCGCCGAGTCTTCAGGTCCGCGACGATGTGGTGGAACGCGTAGGCCCGCTCCGAGTGGCAGACGATGTCGATCGCCTCTTCCACAGAGGTCGCCTCCATGGCCATACGGTCCAGGAAGTAGCGCGGGATGCCGGTGTGGACCTTGGCCGAGGGGATGTAGTTTGTGGTCATCACGATCCCCTCGGAGTTCACCCACGGCGCGTTGCCCGCCATGATCCCGGGGTAGACGAGGCCCAAGGCCTGGGGCACCCCCGGGACCTCGGCGTCCAGGACGAACATCTTGCCCTGGTAGGCCGCGTGGCCGTCCTCGTTGTGCCACACGAGCAGGCGATCCTCGTCGACGTAGGCTGCGGTGGTGCAGCCGGCGCACCCACAGCGGCTGTCGATGAAGGCCTGGATCTCGGATTTGCAGTTGAGGACGAAGAGCTCCCGGAACTCCATGCCCGCACCCTCAGCCCAGCCCTCGAGCTCCTCCACCGCAGGGCCTGCGTGCTTCCGGGTCATAGCGAGCATCTTGTCCACGATGGGCCTGCCGTCTTTTGATGTGGAGAACTCGTACAAGGGCTTGAACCAGTCTGCGCGTGCTTTCAGGGCCTCCTTCGTCTCCACGCCGAAAGCGCGACCGATGGCCTCGCCCACGGCGCGGTGTGAGCCCCTCACCCATAGCTGCGGCCAGACCTTCTCCCGCGCAGGGAGCAGCTCCGGGTTCGGACGGACTGCGCCGAGGAGACGGGAAGGGAACGTGCTACAGAAAGCGGCGGCAGTAGCCGCAGCACCAATGCTCTTCATGAAATCCCGTCTGATCATGACTCCACCTCGATGTCGATCCTGTTTCGGAGTCGATGGTCGCGAAGATCAGCGTCGAGGGCAAGCTTGGTGTTTGCGAAATGAACGCTGGTTTCGTGGACATATCGGTGAAGGTGTGTGTAACTCAGCTGCAATTCGACCTTCCTGTCCGATCGGTCATAGATCCGGCCGAGACTGAGATCTCTGCACGGGGTCCCGCCCCCATCGCCCTACGGCTCGCTACGCTCGCCTCCGGGCACTTCCCCCAACAAGGGGGGAAGAGAGCGCGCCGTACCAAGCTCGAAGTACGGTGCGGTTGTGTCGCTGCAACCCATCGGCTGAGCAAGGAGAACCCTCCCCCCTTGTTGGGGGAGGTGTCGCCGCAGACGACGGAGGGGGGATGACCCCGTGCAGAGATCCCAAGCTCGAAGTTGGAGTCTCTTTCAAACACTTGGAATTGGGGAGTATCAGTACGGAAGATCGGAAAAGAACACGGCCCAACCGTCCCACCAGGCGGCGGCGGGGATCCAACCACGCTCCGCGGCCTGCTCGGCCTCGATCTCCCAGGCCGCGGACAGGATCTCTGCGAGGGGCTGGGTCGCAAGGGCGTCATGGTTCCGGCGCTCCGAGTCGAGACCGGCGAGGGCCTCTGCCAGGTCGGGCACGTCCTCCCAGCCTCGGACGAAGCGGACGGCGAGGACGCCCGTCTTTGCGTCTACGACCTCCACGGTCCCGGCCCCGACCACCACGAGACTATTATCGTCGCCGTCCAGTCCCGCCAGGATCGTACCGCTCACCGATGTCTCCCAGGTGAGCTCGCCGCGCCGCCAGCCTCGAAGGACCCCATCCTGGAGAGCATACCTCCACGAGGCCCGGACATCAGTGTCCCGCTCCAGGGGGACCTCCTCGTGACCTGCCTGAGGATCACCAATCTCGAGCGCTGCGCCGGCCCATTGAAGTCGCTCACGGGCGCCGACCTGGAGGCCGATGTCGCAGAGCACAAGGTCCACCCCCACCGCATCATCCGAGAGCCGCTGGAGGCTGCCCCAGAACCACGACGGGAGTCGATGAGCCGACGAGCCGGTCGGCACCCAGATCGCCGCGTCCACCTGCCCGAGGGTCGGCGGGGCGGCTTGCGCCACCAGCACGCCGAAAATCAGGCCGCTCGGAGTCGCCGGTGCGGGAGATATACCCGGCGCCTGGAACCGAATGGGCAGTTGCGCCGGACCGAAGCCTGTCGTCCGGACATGGAGGATAGTGCGGAACCCGACGGACTCGCCGAGGGGCCATGCGGCCTGCGCCGCGTCCCCCCAGAACAGCCCTACCGCCCGCCCGGGAGGTCCACCTCGACGGTCGGTCCGGGGGCCGCCCCGGCGAAGATCACCTCGGGCTCCTCGTCGGCCTCCTGCACACCGCAGCCGCAGGCCAACACGATCACGAGGGCCAGGCAAAGCAGCGTCACTGGTCTCCGAAACAGGTCCATCTTCCACCTCCATGCTCCTGAGGGGGCGATCGGCATCACAGGATCGCTCGTGGACGAAAAAACTGATCAGGATTGGGGACTTAGGAGCGCCGGCAGGCGCCATGACATCAAATCACTCACCCTCTCGATTGAAACGAACTCCTCGGTCGGCCATAATGATATCCGCTCTTACGATGATCCGACGGTGTCGCCGTCCATGGAGGTTGATATGCGCCATGCCCTCGGTCTTCTCCTAACCCTGGTCGTGCTCTTCGCACCCACCACAGCGAAGGCGGCGGATTGTTGCACTCCGAAGGCCACCCCCGGCTGCCCGGTGCCGGACATCGAAGACTGCGTCTGCTTCGAGGATCCCTACTGCTGCGACACCGAGTGGGACGAGACCTGCGTCGCAGAGGTGGACGAGTTCTTCTGCGGCTCCTGCGGCGGCGGTCCGATCTGCGGGGACGGCTGGTGCGATCCTCCGGAGGACTGCGACTCCTGCCCCCAGGACTGCGGCGAATGCGACGACTGCGGCGACGGCTGGTGTGATTGGGACGAGGGCTGCTCGTCCTGCTCCCTGGACTGCGGCCCCTGCGAAGGCACAGGAGACTGCTGTGCGGACAACGGCACCCCGGGTTGCGACGACCCGACCGTCGAGGCCTGCGTCTGCGACCAAGATCCCTACTGCTGCGACACCACCTGGGACGACGCCTGCGCGGGCGAGGTCGATGTCTTCGGCTGCGGTGACTGCGGCGGCGGGCCCTCCTGCGGCGACAACTGGTGCGACTTCGACGAAGACTGCGAGTCCTGCCCACAGGACTGCGGCCCCTGCGGCGGCGGCGGAGACTGCTGCACGGACACCGGCACCCCGGGCTGCGACGACCCCACCGTCGAGGCCTGCGTCTGCGCCGAGGACACCTACTGCTGTGACACCAGCTGGGACGACATCTGCGCTGCGGAGGTCGATGAATTCGGCTGCGGCGATTGCGGCGGCGGGCCCTCCTGCGGCGACGACTGGTGCGATTTCGGGGAGGACTGCGAGACCTGCCCCGAGGACTGCGGCGAATGCGCTGCCTGCGGGGACGGGGACTGCGCCTGGGACGAGGACTGTGACTTCTGCCCCGAAGACTGTGGCCCCTGCGCCTCCGGTGACTGCTGCGAGCCCCAGACCGGCCCCGGCTGTGGGGATGTCTTCATCCAGGACTGCGTCTGCGACCAGGACCCCTTCTGCTGCCAGGACGCCTGGGATGACTACTGCATCGAAGAGGTGGACGTCTTCGGCTGTGGTGACTGCGGCGGCGGCGGCCCGGAATGCGGTGACGGCGACTGCGACGTGGACGAGGACTGCGAAGTCTGCCCGGAAGACTGCGGGGACTGCCTCGGCTGCGGCGATGACTGGTGCGACATGGACGAGGACTGTGAGAGCTGCCCCGAGGACTGCGGCCCCTGCGGTTCCGGTGACTGCTGCGAGCCCGGCGAGGATCCCGGATGCGGCGACGTGTTCGTCCAGGACTGCGTGTGCGCGCAGGATCCGTTCTGTTGCGACGACACCTGGGACGAAACCTGTGTGGACGAGATCGAGGCCTTCGGCTGCGGTGATTGCGGTGGCGGCGGCGCCGACTGCGGCGACCTGATCTGCCAGCCCATGGAAGACTGCGAGACCTGCCCTGAGGACTGCGGCGCCTGCGGCGGCACCGGAGACTGCTGCGAGATCCAGGAGGGCCCTGGCTGCGGTGATCCCTCGGTGCAGGCCTGCGTCTGCATGGAGGACTCTTTCTGCTGCGAGTTCGTGTGGGACGACGTCTGCGTGAGTCTGGTAGACGAATTCGACTGCGGTGACTGCGCCGGCACGGGCCCGACCTGCGGTGACGGAGACTGCGCCGACGATGAGGACTGCCTCTTCTGCCCCGAGGACTGCGGGGAATGCCCCGGCGGCGACTGCTGCAACCCCCACGGGACGCCCGGCTGCTCCGACCAGGGGATCGAGGACTGCGTCTGCACCGAGGACGAGTTCTGCTGCGAAGACGAATGGGACGAGTACTGCGTCATCGAGGTGAGCAGTCTGGAATGCGGGACCTGCGAGGGCGGCGTGGAGCCGGCCTGCGGCGACGCCACCTGCGTCGCTGGGGAGACCTGCGAGACATGCCCCCAGGACTGCGGCCCCTGCGGAGGCACCGGAGACTGCTGCGAGGCCCACGAATCGACGGGCTGCGACAACCCCATGGTCCAAGGCTGCGTCTGCGAGCAGGACTCCTACTGCTGCCTGGAGGAATGGGACGACACCTGCGTCGCAGAGGTCGTGGAGCTGGATTGCGGGATCTGCGGCGGCTGCGTCCCCGACTGCAACGGCAAGGACTGCGGCGGCGACGGCTGCGGCGGCACATGCGGTGGGTGCCCGGACAACGAGAGTTGCCAGGACGGGAAATGCGTGGGCGGTTGCACTCCGGAATGCGCAAACAAGGAATGCGGTGACGACGGCTGCGGCGGATCCTGCGGAGACTGCCCGCCGGGCCGCGAGTGCAAGCAAGGGGACTGCGTC
>CAZNWW010000086.1:0-10259 GCA_964576155.1 uncultured Myxococcales bacterium
CTCCGCCGGACCGAGGTTGTGCTCCAGGTAGGGGAGGATGCCGTCCATCTCCGGGACATACTCCACGGCCTGCCCGCCGGCGCGCATCACCTCGGCGAGCCAGGGAGTGGTGACGCCGGGGATCGGCTCCTCGTCGGCCTCCCACATCTCCGTGAGGATCACCTCGTCCGCGCCCGCGAACGCGTCACGGTAGTTCTCCGCGTGGTAGTTGATCATCGTGTACCGGTACGGCTTGAATACCGCCCGGACCCGCCCCTGCGCAGAGAGCCGCGCTGTGTCCAGCACCTTGCGGATACCTGTGGGGTGGGAGATGTAGTCTTTGATCACCTGGTGCGAACCTGCGCTAAGCACGGTGTACCGGTTGGCCATGCCGCGATAGGTGGCGAGGCCCTCCCGGATCGCGCTCACCGGGATGCCCAGGGTGAACGTCACGGCCACTGCGGCCACGGCGTTCTCGACGTTGTATCGCCCGGGGATGGACAGGGTGAAGTCCTCCACCTGTCCTTCGGGCAGCGCAATTGTGAACTCCGAACCGTCGGGACCCGCGGCCGCTGCGACAAGACGCACGTCAGCGTCCGCCGCCTCGCCGAAGAGGATCCGCTCTACGGGCGCGTCCCTGGCCACCATGCGGGCGCCTTCGCAGTCAGCGTTGAAGAAACCCGTCGCGCCCTTGGGGAGCTGTGCAAAGAAGGTCCCGAGGACTTCGACCACGTGGTCGAAGTCCCGGTAGTAGTTCAGGTGATCCATCTCCAGGTTGTTGAGGACCGCGCACGCGGGTGCGGTGTTGACCAGGGACCCGTCGCTCTCGTCCAGCTCTGCGACGAACCACCTGTTGCCGGCGTGTCGCGCGTTGGTGCCCAGGTTCTCGCAGTGGGCGCCGATGTAGAAGGATGGCTCCTTCCCTGCCGTCTCGAGGATCCACGTGACCATGGACGAGACCGTGCCCTTGCCGTTGGTCCCGGTGACGCCGATGGTGTAGAACGCCCCCACCAGGGCCCCCAACAGCTCGCTGCGGTGCAGGACAGGCAGGCCCCGCTCCCTGGCACCGGCCAACTCCGGGTTGTCTTTCGGAATAGCGGTGGAGTGCACCACCAAATCTGCGCCCTCGAGGTTCTCCACGCTGTGCCCGATAACGACCTGCGCGCCCTCGTTGGTCAGCGCCTCGGTGATGGTCGATGGGCGGACGTCGGACCCCGATACTTCAACACCACGGGCCATGAGGAGCCGCGCCAGCGCGCTCACTCCGATACCCCCGATACCGAGGAAGTGTACTCGTTTTCCGTCCAGCTCACGGATCGTAGGCATCCCCTGCTCCCGTGCGGCGTAAGCGCCGCAAAGATGCTTTCGCCAATCCTTGTCCAGCGCGCGTGCGTTGTCAAGGTCCGGGGAGCGGGAGTTACTGCTCGAAGCAGTAGAGGCGCCACACGTTGTTGCAGCAGCCGCAGACCGTGTCGGTCCACTGAGAAGCTACCTGGCCCGAGTCGCCGCCGAAGCCGGCGGTGCCGCCCTGGCAGCTCCCGCCGATGGTGAAGCCGCCGCACATCGGGGAGCCGCAGCCACCCCAGTTGTCGGTGTTGTAGGAGCCATCGGCCTTGGTCGCTGTCCAGATGTACTCCGAGCCGACCGCTCCGCCGAACTCGTCACGGCTGATGGCGTGCTGGATGGTCCCATCGGTGAGGTCGGCCCAGTTGTTCGCTATCACCGTGCCGTCTACGAGCTCGTATGGCACGGACGAATGGGCGAAGCGTTGCGACACTGAGTTTCCGGACAGGCTCAACCAGGCGCGCCAGGAGCCCGCCAGACCGGCCGCACTGGCGCGGACCTGGCAGTAGGAATCTGCGCCCGCTACCCCGCCCAATCCAGCGGTCGTCTTGGTGCTCGTGGCGAAGACCAGCTTCCCGGCGGCTGAGACACAGGTTCCGCCCACGCAGGTATCGCTGCCCTGGCAGGTCCCGCAAGACCCGCCGCAGCCGTCGTCGCCGCAGTCCAGGCCCATGCAATCCGGTTGGCACACGCAGATGCCGACAACGCAGACATCCTGTCCCGTGCAGACGCCGCAGGACCCGCCGCAGCCGTCGTCACCGCAATCGAAATCCTGGCAATCCGGCTGGCAGACGCAGAGATCGTCGACGCAGAGATCCTGGCCGGAGCAGGTACCGCAGCTGCCGCCGCAGCCGTCAGCTCCGCAGTCTTTACCGTCACAGATCGGCTGGCAGACACAGGCCCCGTTCACGCAGAGACCGCCGGGACAGGGCAGAGAGTTTGGGACGTTGGTGCAGCCCGCCGGGCCACACGCGTCGTCGGTGCAGACGTTCTCATCGTCACAACTCACTGTCGTGGAGAGGCACCACCCACCTGCGCAATGATCGCCTGTGGTGCATGGATCCGCGTCGTCACAGGCCGCGGCGTTCGCCGTGAATGTGCAGCCCGTCGCAGCATCGCACGCATCATCGGTGCAGACGTTGCCGTCGTCGCAGGTCAGGATCCCGTCGGAGATGCACCCGCCGAGGTGGCAGTGGTCGCCGATTGTGCAGACGTCATCGTCATCGCAGGGTGCGGAGTTCAGCGCGAAGACACACCCCGTCGCAGGGGCACAATCGTCAGCGGTGCAGACGTTGTCGTCATCACACTCCAAGGCTCCGTCGAAGACACAACCACCCAGCGCGCAGTGGTCCCCGGTGGTGCACGCGTTCCCGTCATCGCAGGACGCAGAGTTCGGCGTGAAGAAGCAGCCACCGTCAGCGAGACAGCCGTCATCGGTGCAAGGGTTGTCGTCGCTACAGGCCAGGGCCCCCCCCGCTATGCAGCCCCCGAGATGACAATGGTCGCCCAGGGTACACGCGTCGTCGTCGTCGCAGGGAGCAGAGTTCAACGAGAAGACACAGCCCGTCCCGGGATCGCAGGTGTCGTCGGTGCAGAGGTTGTCATCATCGCATTCTTCGGGCCCGTCAAAGGCACAAGCACCTTCCTCGCAATGGTCTCCTACGGTGCATTCGTTCCCGTCATCACAAGGGCCGTCAGCGGCCACGTTGATGCAACCACCATCGGGACCACAGGTATCGGTGGTGCAAGGATTCCCATCGTCGCACCCCGGGGCCTGGCCTGCCACGCAACCGCCGGAGACGCAATGGTCACCGAGGGTACAGGGATCGCCGTCGTCGCAGGGGGAGGTGTTCGCCACGAACACGCAACCCGCCGCCGGGTCACACCCGTCGTCGGTGCAGATGTTGCCGTCTTCGCAGACCTCGGCGCCATCGAAGGCGCAGATCCCGGCCTCGCAATGATCCCCGAGGGTGCACGCGTTGCCATCGTCGCACCCGCCCTCCGCCGGGGTGTATACACATCCAACCAGCGGATCACACACGTCCTCCGTGCAGACGTTCACGTCATCGCAGGCCAGGGGACCACCGCCTACGCAGATGCCATTCTCGCAGTGATCGGCCACGGTGCAGCCGTCCCCGTCTTCGCACCCACCCTCCGTGGGCTCGTAATTACACTCCCCGTCGTCGCCGCAGGAGTCAGCGGTGCAGGGATTTCCATCATTGCAAAGGACCGGGATCCCCTGGACACAGACGCCGTCGATGCATTGCTCCGCCACGGTGCAGGGGTCACCATCGTTACAAGGGCCGGCGATGGCGACAAACTCACAGCCGCCGGTAGCGGTGCAGAGATCTTCGGTGCAGGCCTCGCCGTCGTCACAGTCGAGGGGTGTGGCCACGCAGACGCCGGCGTCACAGTGGTCGGCCACGGTACACGGGTCTCCGTCCTGACACTCGGTGCCGTCCAGGGCCAGATGGACACACCCCGCCTCCCCATCGCAGGTGTCGTCGGTGCAGGAGTTTCCATCGTCGCAGAGCGGAACATAGTCCCCTCCGACGGTGTGGGGCTCATCCACATCGTTGTCGCAGTCATCGTCGATGTCGTTGCAGACCTCCTGTACAGGTGCCGCCGCATCGCAGAGGGACAACCCCTCGTCGGAGCAGACCCGCTTGCCGGCACAGGCCCCCCACTCATTCTCCACCGCACAGGGCGTCCAGAGGGCCAGGGCAATGGCCTTGGCGGTGCAGGGACAGACGCCTGCGTCCGCCACGCACTGGTTCGTGGGGATGCCGTCCACGGTGAGGGCCTCCTGGCAGGTGAAGCCCCAGGGACATTCGGACTTGATGTCTTCAGGATCACAGGGGGCCCCGCAGAAGCTGCCTTCGGAGGCATAGTCCACGCAGACGTCCTCGACCCCGCCGGTGCCCTGGCAATCTCCTGCGCCGGCGCAGGGGCGGCAGAGGTTCGCCACGTCCGAGACGCAGATGAAGATCACGTCCGGATCCGTGCCGGCGACCTGCTGGCAGGACCAGCCCGCAGGACATTCATCTGTGCAGGTGATCGTGCAGACCCCGTCACCCATATGGTCCACGCACCACCCCGACTGGCAATCCCCGTTCTCCCCGCAGGGGTCGAGGAAGCAACCCTTCCCGGGCTCACAGGCCGGCCCGAGGTTGTCGGGGGTCTCCTCGGGGAGAGGCAAGTCGATGGCGACGAGATCCGACGCAGCGTCTCCGGACACGAGATCACCGAAGGCGAAGTCGGTCCCGGCGGTGTCGTCCACCGCGGGGACATCCGAATCGCCGGTCGGGACGTCGCCGACGCCGGTGGCGGCGTCGTTGCAGGCAGCGAGGGAGACAATGAACAGGAGTGAAGCAAGAACTCTCACGTGGCACCTCCGCAAGACCGAGCACCTTAGGATTGTACCAGAGATGGAAGCTCCAGTGCATGCAGCACTTGACCCACGTGCTTGACATCACCGCGTCCGTCAGTTCAATCTGGCCGATGCCGTCCGGCATCGGGCAGGCCGGGAGATCAAACGACACCTGTAGACGCCCATCAACCCCCGATGGAGGAACGAAATGAGCCGAACCAAGCGCCTGGCCTTTGTGGCCACGCTCCTCGCCGTCACCGCAGCGTCCGGCTCTGCGCCGGCGCAGGAGGTCGCCCCAGAGCTTTACACACCCAACGCAACAGCTGACCGCACGGAGGTGCCGGCGATGTATAAGTGGGACCTGAGCCCCCTCTTCTCGGGAAACGATGAATGGATGACTGCTTTCGCAGCCCTTGAAAAGGACATACCGAGCCTGGAGGCCTGCAAGGGCGCTCTCAGCGAGGGCGCGGCCAGGGTCAAGGAATGCCTGGTGCTGGCGACGAACCTCACAAAGCAGGCGGACCGGCTGGGCCAGTACGCGTTCCAGCTCTGGTCGACCGACCGCCGGGATCCAAAGGCCCAGGAGCTATACGAGAAGTCGGAGTACATCAGCGCCAAGGTCGCCTCTGCGCTGTCGTTCATCGAGCCCGAGCTTTTGTCCCTGGACGCAGCCGCGCTCGAGGCCCTGAAGCAGGACGCCTCCCTCGTGGACTATGACCACTTCATCGACGACCTCGCCCGCCGCAAGGCCCATGTGCTGGACAAGTCCGGCGAGGCAGTCCTGGCCCTGACCCGGGCCCTGGCCGGGACGCCCTACACGATCCTCAACAGCCTCCAGGCGGAGACGCCGTTCCCGAAGATCGACGACGAGAAGGGTGAGAAGATCCAGCTCGGCTTCGCGAACTTCCCCAAGTACCGGAGCCACACCGACCGTGAGGTTCGGATGGGTGCAGTCAAGGCCTTCTTCACAACCATGGGGTCCTTCTCCAAGTCCTACGCCGCGTCCCTGGCTGCGAAGGTCAAGGCCGACGTCTACATCGCGCAGGCCCTCGGGTATGGCTCTGCGTTGGAGGCGTCCCTGGACTCCGACGCCGTGACTCCGGAGCTCTACGAGACCCTCCTGGAGGTGACCCACAAGAACCTGCCGCGGACCCTCCACCGGTACGTGAAGGTCAAGAAGAAGCTCCTGGGCCTCGACGAGATCCACTACGCGGACATGTACACGCCCCTCTTCCCGGACGTGAAGGAAAGCTACCCTTACGACGACGCCGTGAAGCTGACCCTCGCGGCGATGCAGCCCATGGGCGAGGAGTACACCGGCATCCTCGCCAAGGGCCTCGACCCTGCGGCACGCTGGAGCGACGTCTACCCCAACGAGGGTAAGAAATCCGGGGCGTATTGCACAGGCCACTGGGGATTGCACCCATACGTGTTCCTCAACTACATGGACGAGCTGGACGACATCTTCACCACGGCCCACGAGTTCGGCCACGCGATGCACTTCTGGTACTCACAAGAGAACCAGCCCTACCCCAAGTCTGACTCGCCGATCCTCCTGGCGGAGATCCCCTCCACCTTCCAGGAGGCCATGCTCATGGATCACCTGATCAAGGCCAGCAAGGAGAAGAAGAAGATCATGGCCCTGCTCGTGAAGCAGCTCGAGAACATCCGGTTGACCATTATTCGCCAGGTGATGTTCGCGGAGTTCGAGATGCTGATCCACGCAGAGGTCGAGAAGGGCGGCGCGCTCACGGCCACCCGTTTCTCAGAGCTCTACACTGACCTGGTGAAGCGGTACTTCGGTCCGGACTTCACCTTCGACGAGCACGACCAGTACGAGTGGGCCTACATCCCGCACTTCTATTACAACTTCTACGTCTACAAATACGCCACCGGGCTCATGGCCGCCTTCGCGTTCTCCAACAAGATCCTCGGCGGCGACGAGGAGACCCGTGACAAGTTCATCGAGTTCCTCAAGGCCGGCGGCAAGGACTACCCCCTCGAGCTCCTCAAGGAGGCCGGCGTCGACATCACCGATCCGGAGACCATGGAGGAGACCTACGAGCTCTTCGCAAGGACCTTGCAGAAACTGGAGATGCTGCTGGACTGATCGCACTCCCCGTCCCGATTGTGGGGGGCGTCCCGCCCTCCCACAGGGAGCGGGGCTTGAAGGCCCTGCAGGAAACCCCATATTCCAGGTGTACTTTCGGTTGGACCCGCTGTGTGGCGGTTGGGAAACACCATGGCCGACTATGCAACACTCCTCTCTGTCCGAAATCTGCACGTCTCGGTTGAGGGCAAGGAGATCGTCAAGGGCGTGAATCTGGACGTGGGTGCGGGAGAGATCCACGCGATCATGGGGCCAAACGGCTCCGGAAAGTCCACCCTCGCTGCGGCGATCATGGGCCACCCGGCCTACGAGGTCTCCGGCGAGATCTTCCTGGACGGGGAGCCGATCCAAGACCTCGAGGTCCACGAGCGGGCGCGCAAAGGCGTCTTCCTGGGCTTCCAGTACCCGACGACGATCCCGGGGGTGGCGGTCGGCAACTTCATGCGCGCAGCGCTAAACGCAAAGGAAGGTGAGCTGTCCATTGCGGACTTCCGACGGCGCCTCATGCGGGCCTTCGAGGAGCTGTCGATCCCCAAGGAGTTCGCTGCGCGGTCAGTGAACGACGGCTTCTCCGGCGGCGAGAAGAAGCGCCTCGAGACCCTCCAGATGCGGATGCTGGCGCCGCGCTTCGCGCTCCTCGACGAGACAGACTCCGGCCTCGATATCGACGCGCTCAAGACGGTGTCCGACGGGATCAACCGGGTGATGAGTGACGAGATGGGCCTGGTCCTGGTGACCCACTACCAGCGGATCCTGGACTACGTGATACCGGACCGGGTCCACGTCTTCATTGACGGCCGCATCGTCCGAACAGGCGGGCCGGAGCTGGCCCGGGAGCTCGAGGCCCGAGGCTACGACTGGCTCACCCCAGCCGCGGCGGAAGGTGCGGCAGGAGCGGCGCAGTGATCAACGATCTCCGCGGGGACTACACCGAGCGGTACGGGTTCCACGACGACCACGAACCCGAGGTGACGCTGCCCAAGGGCATCAACCACGATGTAGTCGACTGGATCTCTACCCACAAGGGCGAACCGGACTGGATGCGGGAGACACGGCACCGGGCCCTGGACCACTTCCTGAAGCGTCCCCTGCCGGCCTGGGGCAACCTGGCGCTTCTGGAGCAGATCGACTTCGACGACATCTACTACTACGTCAAGCCCAACGCGGGAAACTCGCGGAGTTGGGACGACGTGCCCGAAGACATCAAGCGCACCTTTGACCGCCTGGGGGTACCCGAGGCGGAGAGGAAGTTCCTGTCCGGGGTCACGGCCCAGTACGAGTCCGAGGTGGTGTACCACTCGGTGGAGAAGGAGCTGGAGGAGCAGGGTGTCCTGTTCATGGACATGGACACGGGCCTGCGGGAGCATCCGGACATCGTCAAACGATTCTTCGGGACGATCATCCCGCCCACGGACAACAAGTTCGCCGCGCTCAACACCGCCGCCTGGTCCGGCGGCTCCTTCATCTACGTCCCCCCGGGCGTCAAGGTCGAGATCCCCCTCCAGGCCTACTTCCGGATCAACCGGGAGAACATGGGACAGTTCGAAAGAACCCTGATCGTCGTGGACGAGGGCGCATCGGTCCACTACATCGAGGGCTGCACCGCTCCCACCTACTCATCGAACTCCCTCCACTCGGCGGTGGTGGAGCTCATCGCGCTCAAGGGCGGCCACATCCGCTACACCACGATCCAGAACTGGTCCACGAACGTTTTCAACTTGGTGACCAAGCGGGCCATGGCCCACGAGGACGCAGTGATTGAGTGGGTGGACGGGAACATCGGTTCACGGCTGACCATGAAGTACCCAGCGGTCTTCCTGGTGGGAGAGCGCGCCCACGGTGAGGTCCTCAGCGTCGCCTACGCAGGGGACGGACAGCACCAGGACGCGGGGGCCAAGATGATCCACGCCGCCCCGAACACCACCTCCCGGATCGTCTCCAAGTCGATCTCAAAAGGGACCGGCCGCAGCACCTATCGCGGGCTGGTAAAGGTCACCCCCGGGGCGAGTGGCTGCCGCACCAACGTGGAATGCGACGCGCTCCTCATCGGCGAGGAGGCCCGCTCCGACACCTACCCCACCATGGAGATCCATCAGAGAGATGTGCACGTCGAGCACGAGGCCCGGGTCTCCCGGATCGGCGACGAGCAGCTCTTCTACCTCCAGAGCCGGGGGATCGATCCGGACCATGCGCGGCTCATGGTGGTCAACGGCTTCATCGAGCCCTTCGTGAAGGAGCTGCCCATGGAGTACGCCGTGGAACTCAACAAGCTCATCGAGCTGGAGATGGAGGGGAGCGTTGGCTGAGGCGGCACACATCAACGAGTTCCGGCGGCACGCCCGGACGCATCGACATGCCCCCCTCCCGGACCGCAGCGTACACCTCTGGCGCTACACCGATCCACGGCACCTCCTCCCCGAGGACGACCGCCCCGCGCGGACCGCCCTCATGGTGGACCTGCCCGACGCAGCCCACGCGGCCGGGGTTCGGGCCCTGCCACTGAACGAGGACATCGGAGACGCGCCCCGCATCGGCGCGCTGGTGTCCTGGGATCACGGCCCCCTGGAGGCAGTGAACGGGGCTGCGTTCGAAGACGGTCTCCTGCTGCTGGTACCGGCGGGAGTCTCGCTGGAGGAGCCCATCCGGCTGCGCCTCGATGCACCGCCCGGCGGCCTGAGCGTCCCGCGGCTTCTGCTCGACATCGGCCGGGGTGCGTCGGTCACCGTGATCGAAGAGCACACCGGCGGCGACCGAGGTCGGGTCTCGTCCGTGACCGAACTCCACGGGGGGGACGGCGCCACCGTGCGCCATGTGATCCTCCAAGCCTGGGACACCACCGCACGCGGTCACTTGACATCCCGGGCCAACCTGGGCCGGGACACCAACCTGGTCACCGCGGTGACCTCCTTCGGGGGAGACCGGGTCAAGATGGACCTGGGCGCTGTCCTGGCCGGGCCCGGCGCACGCAGCGAGATGCTTGGCTTCGCGCTGGCCGAGGGCGGGCAGCACCTGGATCACCACACCGTCCACGAGCACACCGCGCCGGATACCTGGTCCAACCTGGAGTTCAAGGCGGTCCTGGCGGGCCAGGCCCGGTCGATCTACACCGGTCGGATCCGGATCATCGAGGGAGCGCCCCGCTCCGAAGCCTACCAGGAGAACCGAAACCTGGTGCTGGGCACCGAGGCTCGTGCGGACACCATCCCCGAGTTGGAGATCCTCACCGACGACGTGATGTGCTCCCACGGGGCGACGGTCGCAACCGTGGAGGAGGAGCCTGTCTTCTACCTCCAGAGCCGCGGTCTGGACCGGGAGGCTGCCACCCGATTGTATGTCCGGGGTTTCCTGGACTCCACCCTCCGCCGCCTGCCTGCGGCTCTTGCCGAGCGGGTCGAGGCTGTGGTAGACGAACGCCTGGACCGTCTCGGCGACGGTCGGTGAGGACCAAGGTGGAAA
>CAZNWW010000087.1:0-4837 GCA_964576155.1 uncultured Myxococcales bacterium
CCAGCGAGCATCAGTCCGGAGATCGCAACAACCTCGACACTGGCTATTGTCAATGCGGCAGGATCTCCGGCGGTCGGCACGATCGCGCTGCGCTCTGCGCCCGCGCCCAGCAGCGTTACCGACGCCAAAATCTCTGACGGCCCGTAGATCCCTGCAGCGATGGCCACAGTTTTCCCCGGCTGCGCCGCTTCGATGGCCGCATCGATCGTAGCATAGGGCTTCTCGAGGCTTCCGTCGGGGGTATCGACGGCGCAGCACGCGTTGACGTGGAGCATGTCGTCCGTCCGCTCCTCGGAATAGCGGGCCGCTTCGCACTGCAATTCACTACCACACGCATAGGCCCCTGCGACGTCTCCGGTGCTGTGGTCGTCGTTCTCGCACCCCAGGCCGATGACGATGAACGCAAGGAGCAGGCCGAGGAATCTCCGTTGAATTCTGAATTCCGGCTCCATCTCTGTATCCTCCTTCCCTGCGGTATGAGCTTCCGATTGAGCGCACTACGGAAGTTCCTTCTCTGAGTTTATCTTGACCGTCGCATTAATTCATGAACTTCCGTCTATCAGGATCCATCTTTCGTTGGGCGATGTTTCGCTCGCAGAGATTGCACGGGTCGTCCTAGCGCGGTGACGGCATCACAGGTGGCGCGGACGAGTTCCTCGAAACGTTCCGGGCTGACATGGAACCGATTCCGTGTACGTTCCCACAATAGTCTATTCCTGCGACAGTCAGATCTTCTTGACGCATGCAGGTATTCTCTTATGAACACGGTAGCCTGCAGCTCCCCGTTTTGCAGGATTCGACCCCCGCGGTCTCCGTTATTGCTTCAATAAGCTGGATTGATCGTATCGTGGGCCTTCACCAGTTCAAGAGCCTGCTATATACTCACCCGAATGGAGGAGAAGTTGTCGGACGGGCTGTGTCCAAATTGTATGACCTCGGGGGAGATCGGTGCAGCCTGCGCGGAGAAGGGCTGCGCGGCGCGGCGGTACCATGCCGTGCCCTCGGAGTACATCGATAAGGGGAAGCAGGTCCTGTCCCGGGATCCGTTCATCGGGATCCGTATACAGGATTTCCTGCTGGTCCGACGGCTCGGCCAGGGCGGATTCGGCGCGGTGTACCTGGCGCTCCAACTCCCCGTCCTCATGAAGACAGCGGTGAAGCTCCTGCGGGCCATAGGTGCGAAGGAAGACGACCTGGCGACGGGCCGCCAGACCTTCGAGTCCGAGGCCCGTGCTCTCGCGCGGCTGCACCATCCCAACATCGTAAGACTCAACAAGTACGGGCTCGTTGGGGACACACCCTACCTGGCCATGGAGTTTGTCCGCGGCGGCCGGGAGCTCAAGGATCTGATCACCGAGCGACGGTAGACCGGCTTCTCCCACGATGAGATCCGGCACCTGATCGGCCAGCTCCTCAGGGCCCTCTCGGCGGCCCATGAGGAGAACGTGATCCACCGGGACATCAAGCCCGCGAACATCATGATCCAGAAGATCAAGGGTGATTCACTGTTCCTCCGGGTCCTGGACTTCGGGCTGGTCAAGTTCTTCTCCGAGTCCCCGGAGACAACCCTGGCCCGGGGGACCCCGCTCTACATGGCGCCGGAGCAGCTCCAGGGCCGGAACATCGGACCCTGGACCGACGTCTACGCGACGGGCTTGATCCTTTACGAGCTGTTGACCGGACGGAAGCCCTTCCTGTTCCAGCCCAGCGATCTCCTTTACTCCTACAAGCTCGATCCCTCTTACAGCGTCCTGAACGAGCCGGAGGCTGCGCACCTCCCGGAGCCCCTCCGGGCCGTGATCGACCGGGCCACCCAGGTCGAACCGGAGGACCGCTTCCAATCGGCGGAGGCGTTCCATGATGCAATGGAGGCGGCCTTCGAGGGCTGTTTGCCCGACCAGGAGACCGTCCCCGCTGTCTCCGGAGTCGAGATGACGGCCTCCGCGGTCGCAGGCAAGCTGCCTTCGACATCGACACCGGGCTCCTCGACCCGGGAGGAGATCGCCACGCCTGCGCCGGCTCCCACTACCACGGCGTCTCGCTTCATCACGGTTTTCAGTGGGCGGCGCCGGATTCGCACGATCGTACTGGTGATCGCTGTCATGGCGGTGCTGGGAGTCGGCGGGATGTTCGGCTGGAACATGCTCACGGGTGGGGATGAGGTTCGGCTGTCGGGGGCCACCGCCGGGGACCAGAAAGAACCAGCCCTGACCAGGCTCACCGACGGGACCGTCGTCGCTGCGTGGGACAGCGAACACCCCAAGGCGGAGCGAAAGGACGTCTTCCTCCGCACCCTCGGAGTGGACGGCGCGCCGGTGGGTGCACCGATCCGGGTGAACACCACCCTGGAAGGTGACCAGGAGATGCCGGAGATAGCGTCGCTGGCGGGCGGCGGTTTTGTCGTGATCTGGACCAGCTTCGGACAGGATGGGAATAGTTGGGGCCTCTTCGGGCAGGTCTTCGACGGGTCCTTGGGACGGACCAGCGACGAGTTCCCTGTCAACCTCACCTGGACCCGAGGCGAGCAGAGCAAGCCGGCCATTGCGGCCCTCGGGGATGGTGGCTTCGTCGTCACATGGCAGAGCCGCGAGGCGGACGGAAACGACTTCGGGATCGTGCTCCAGCGCTTTTCCTCGACCGCAGAGCGCATCGGCGCGGAGACAGTGATCAACGTCCTGCTCGCAGGGCCGCAGCAGTACCCGGCGGCCGCGGCGTTCCCAGAGGGCGGCTACGTCGTTGCCTGGGAGAGCGACAGCACCGCGGGCGACGACAATTATGGAATCCTGCTCCGGATCTTCGATGACCAGGGTGCGCCGGTGACCTCCGAAATCCAGGTGAACGTGACCACCTCCGGTCGGCAGCGCTGGCCGGAGGTCGTCGCCCTGGCGGAGGGCGGGGTCGTCGTCGCGTGGTCGAGCGAGGACCAGGATGGCGATATGCTCGGAGCCTACGCACGCATCTTCGACGCGGAAGGCAACCCGGTGAGCGGCGAGGTCCGCTTCAACGACCTCGCCACGGGGAACCAGTTCCTGAGCCAGCTCGCCGCCTTCGATGACGGCAGCTTCATCGGCGTGTGGGCCTCGGACGGGAAGGACGGGAGCGGCCTGGCCGTGGTCGGCGCGGTCTTCGACGCCGAGGGTCAACGGATCCAGCCCGAGGCGGTCCTCAACGCCTACACCCAATCCGACCAGACCGTCCGCTCGATCCTGGCCCTGGGCGAGCACAGCTGCCTCGTCGCCTGGGAGAGCAAGGGTCAGGATGGCGACGGGCTCGGAGTCTACGTACGTCGCATCGATAGAGATTGATCGCGGGTACCTCTCAAGGCGCTCCCAAGGGAGCCGGTCTCGCCGAAGGTAGATACACTACGAGCCATGAGAACGGCCTTGAGGGGTGGGGGACGGCGCGGCGCTGGAGCGTGGTGGTGTCGTCGTTGTGCGCGCCGCGCTCGAACATCAGGTCGACCATCCAGGGATAGAGGTCTGTGACCGAGGTCACGCCCTGGGCCTCAAGATGGGTGGCGAGGGTGCCCGCGTCGATGGCCTCGAACGCGCCCGCGTTCACCTTGCCGTCCAGGGCCAGGATGTCTTTGCGGGCCATGTATCCCACGACGCCGGCCTGGAAGACCCCCACCGGTGGCTGGATCCACGGTGTGTCGTCGATCATCCGGGCAGTCTCGATGTATCCAACGATGTTCTTGCCGTCGGTCTTCAGGAGGCGTCGGTGCCCGTCTACGCCGATGGCGGCGAGGAGCAGCAGGACACCGGCGCCGATGATCACCCGGCGAGCTGCAGCCCCCGGAATTTGGAGGACGACCTCGGTGGTGACGCCGGCGAGGAGGATCCCGAGGGTCACCACGGGGAAGAGGTACCGTGCATAGAACCACTGGCCAGGGACGATGACGGCGTAGGCCAGGAGGTAGAGCGCGGCGGCCGCCCAGAGGAACCCTGGGAACCGGACGCGGGCCGCGCTGCGTCGCCACGCCCACCACAGGCCTGCTGCTGCGGCTGCGCTCCAGAGGATGTTGGTCCAGACCGGCAGGCTCAGCCGCCTGAAGAGGTATCCCAACGGAAGACCGAGGGGCGGGACCTCGGGGCGGGAGAGGAGGTTGCGGAGGAGCAGCCCGATGTTGGTGAGGTAGAAGCCCGGCTCCCCCGCGGCGTGGTCGCCATAGAGGTGCCGCGAGCTGTAGAGGTTCGCCAGGAGGCGGACCGCCCTGCCGCTCTCGGGGAGGGGCGTCCCGGAGACCGACAGGCAGAACCCAACCCAGGGCACGACGATGGAGAAGCCTGTCAGGCCCCAGAGGGTGGCCCGGAGGACAGACCAGGGCGTACCCCGGGGTTCTGATCGCCTCAGCAACCCCCAGAATGTGTCCAGGGCCAGGGGGGCGAGGAGGAGGGCCGAATCCACCCGGGAGAGGAAGGACAAGCCGGCGAGGAGCCCCAGCAGGATCCAGTTCCGGCGCGAGACCTCCGTCCACCGGCCCCGGATCCGCTCCAGGTAGAACACGAGGACTCCCAGGAGGGCCGCAGCCGAGGCCGCGGTCTCCATCCCGTTCATCCCGTGGTCGATGGCGTAGGGCGAGAGGAGCCACATCCCCGCCGCCACGACGCCGGCGGTCTGTCCGGCAATGTACCGGCCCAGCCGCCAGAGCAGCACCGCGGAGAGCGCAGCCAGCAGCGCCTGGAGGGTCATCGCCAGGTGGATCGGGAGGGTGGGGTCGTCGGGCACGGCCATGTAGATGGGGACGAGCGCGAACATCCAGAGCGGCTGGAAGCCCGATGTCCAGGTCGCCCCGTCGTGGGTGGGTCCGTCGCCGCCGGCGATGTTTCTTGCGATC
>CAZNWW010000087.1:4847-10256 GCA_964576155.1 uncultured Myxococcales bacterium
AGTAGAAGCTGTCGTCGACGAGGGGACCGCGCTCCGCCTGGTAGCCGTCGAAGGGGGCCCAGGCCACGGTGAGGCGGACGGCCACACCGATAAGCAGCATGGCCACCAGGGCTCTTGGAAGACCTCTCACACCCATCCTCCATCAATCCTTCAATTGACTCAGCAGCCAATCTGAGAATGCGTCCATGCCATCCCCCGTTGTCGCGGCCACGGGGAGGATCGGGACGTCGCGGTTGATGGACCGGATCGCGGTGATGAACGCGTCCAGGTCGTAGTCGATGTAGGGGGTGAGGTCGGTCTTGGTGACCACCACCGCGTCGAGATCGTTGAAGATCCTGGGGTACTTGTAGGGCTTGTCGTGCCCTTCGGGGACGCTGGAGAGGACGAGTCGGAGGTCCTCGCCGAGGTCGTAGGACGCGGTGCAGACCAGGTTGCCGACGTTCTCCACGATCAGGAGGTCGATGTCGTCCAGGGGCAGGCCGTCCAGGACGCCGGCGACCTGGGTGGCCTCCAGGTGGCAGCCACCCTCGGTGTTGATCTGGACCACCGGAAGGCCCGCGGCCGCGACCTTGTCCGCATCCAACCTGGAGGCCAGGTCCCCTTCGATGACGCCGATCCGGATCCGCCCGGCCAGGAGCTTTGCCAGGGCCAGGATGAAGGTGGTCTTGCCCGCGCCCGGGGAGGCCAGAAGGTTGAGGAGCGTGACGTCACGAGATCGGAGGTCTCGCCGGGTGCGGTCTGCGACCGCGTCGTTCATGCTCAGGATATTCCTGACTACCTTGATCTGCATCAGTCCACCTCGATCGATTCTGATAAGGACCGCAACCCTATGGCCTGGGCCGAAGGGTGACGCCGCGCTGGACGGAGGCGTGACGGTCGATGGTGAGGTCGGGGGACAAGCGAAGCGATCCTGGGATGGTAGTCGCACTTATCGTGCGGCGAGCAGACCGGGATGTTCCACGGACCACCAGCGACTGCCACGTCCCGTCCACCGCCAGGAACCCTGAGGTCCATGCCCATCAGTCCACCTCGATGGAGTCGACCATGAGCTCCTTGCCCTCGATTATATCCAGTTTCCGCTCTCCGCATTCAGGGCAGAGCCAGAGATAGTCCTCCAGTTCGAAAGTATGCCCGCACGAGAGACAGTTTGCCTTCGTCGGGATCTCCTTGACCTCCAGGGTTGCGTCCGCGGCGATGGTCTCTTTCGTGAACTCGTCGAAGTAGAAACGCATGGACTCCGCGACGATGCCGCTCATCGCACCCACCACCACGGCGACCTTGCGGATCACTTCCGCGTCGTGCTCCCGGGCCTGGTCCAGGACCAGGCGCACCATGCTATCGGTGATCGCCGCCTCGTGCATATCAGCAGATCCTGGGCAGGAGATCGCCAGTGAGCATCTCGACGATCCGCGTGGTGCCCAGGCGGGTCGTGAGGATCACCCTGCCGGGATCGTCCGCTGTGACTTCGCCGATGATCGCGGCATCCTCTCCGTAGGGCTGCGCCCGCATGGCGCCCAGGACGGCGTCCGCCGCCTCCGCCGGCACCACAGCGAGGACCTTGCCCTCGTTGGCCACGTAGAGGGGGTCGAAGCCCAGCATCTCGCAAGCGCTCGCCACCACCGGGCGCAACGGGATTGCGTCCTCCTCGAGGCGGATCCCCACGGCCGAGCGGCCTGCGATCTCGTTGAGCGTCGTGGCCACGCCGCCCCGGGTGGGGTCGCGGAGGCACCGGATCGAGGGGCAGATCTCGAGCATGGTGGCTACGAGGGCTCCAAGGGGTGCGCAGTCCGTCCGCACATCTCCG
This sequence comes from uncultured Myxococcales bacterium, assembly GCA_964576155.1. Taxonomy (GTDB): domain Bacteria; phylum Myxococcota_A; class UBA9042; order CAIXZC01; family CAIXZC01; genus CAZNWW01. The sequence goes on from CAZNWW010000087.1 coordinate 6,652, forward strand.
CCGAAGGAGAGGCCCTCCCGCTGGCTCACCACCGCGATTCCGTGATCGCCGACGGTGCCGTTCAACAGGATCTTGTCTCCGGGCCTCGCCGCGGACGATGAGATGGTCACTCCGTCCCGAACCCGGCCCACGCCAGCGGTGGTGATGAAGAGGCCGTCGGCCTTGCCCCGGTGCACCACCTTGGTGTCCCCCGTGACGATGGAGGCCCTGGCCTCCTTCGCTGTGGCCGCGATGGAATCGACCACTCGGCGCAGGTCCGCGACCGGGAGGCCCTCCTCGATGATCAGGCCGAGGCTCAGGTAGAGGGGGTCGGCGCCGGACATGGCCAGGTCGTTGACCGTCCCGCAGACGGCGAGCTTTCCGATGTCACCCCCGGGAAAGAACAGGGGGTGCACCACGAATCCATCGGTGGTGAACGCCAGTCGACCGGAGAACTCCGCGGTGGCCGAGTCCTCCATCGCGGCGAGCATCGGGTTGTCAAAGGCCGCGAGGAAGACCTCTTCGATGAGCCGATGCGCCGTCTTGCCGCCGCTGCCGTGGGTGAGCAGGATTCGGTCGATCATGTCAATGCTCACTGTATTTGTACCACGCCGAACAGCTCCCCTCGGAGGAGACCATGCACGGGCCGACAGGGGTCTCCGGGGTGCACACGGAACGGAAGAGCTCGCAGTCGGCTGGGGTGGCCGTGCCAAGGAGGACTTCGCCGCAGATGCATCCCTTGGCCTCGATGGTCGGGCCCGGGTCCACGTCGAACGCGGCCTCTGCGTCGTGGGCCGCGAACTCCTGGCGGAGTCGCAGGCCGCTGTCCGGGACCACGCCGACGCCGCGCCAGTCCGCGGGGGCAGGCTCGAAGACCCGGTCGAGGAGGCGCTGTGCGTGGACGTTGCCTTCCCAGGTCACGCCACGGGTGTACGCTATCTCGACCCGGCTCTCCCCGGCCTCCACCTGGGCCACGAGCATGTCCACGGCCTGGAGGATGTCCACGGGCTCGAAGCCGGAGACGACGCAGGGGATCCCCCACTTGTCGGCCACCGGGGTGAACATCTTCGCGCCGGTGATAGCGCTCACGTGGCCGGGACAGATGAGGCCCTGGAGGTGAACACTACCCGACGAGAGGATCGCCTCGAGGATCGGGGGACAGACCTTGTGCATCGAGTGGACGAAGTAGTTCGAGAGGCCCTGCTCTTTGGCGGTGGTCACCGACGCGGCCACCGTTGGTGCGGTGGTCTCGAAGCCGATACCGAGGAAGATCACCGGCCGTCCAGGGTTGTTGCGGGCCATGGCGAGCGCGTCCAGGGTGGAGTAGACCATGCGGATGTCCGCACCCTCCGCCTTGGCCTGCTGGAGGCTTTGGCGGCTGCCGGGCACCTTGAACATGTCGCCGAAGGTGGTGATGATCGCGTCGTCCACCTGCGCGAACGCGATGGCCTTGTCCAGATCCGCGTTGGCGGTGACGCAGACGGGACATCCCGGTCCGGAGACGAGGTTGACGCTCCGAGGCATGAGCTGACGCAGGCCGTTGCGGAACACGGAGACCGTATGTCCGCCGCAGAACTCCATCATTCGCACGGGCTGCCGGGATCGCCGCTGGATGGACGCCACGAGCGCGCGGGCCGCCTCGGACGAGCGGAACTCGTCGACGTGCTTCATGCCAGGTCTTCCGGCACCACGGACTCGCCCAGCTCCCGGAACATCTTCAGGGTCTCCCGGGCCTCTTCTTCGTCGATCAGGCTGATCGCGTAGCCGGTGTGCAGGAGGACGTAGTCCCCCTCCTTGGCCTCCGGGACGAGCTGCAGGCTCACCCGCCGGGTGATCCCGCTCAGCTCCACGTCCCCTTCGAGGCCGTCCACGACCACGACTTTCGCTGGAATTGCCAGACACATCAGGGCACCTCCAAGTCCATCGGGTGCTGCGCTATCACCGCCTGTCCCAGGGAGATCCCGCCGTCGTTGCATGGGACCTGGCGATGTAGCAGCACCTTGAACCCCTCCTGTCCCAGGGTCTCCCCAGCCAGGCGGGTCAGAAGGCGATTCTGGAAGACTCCCCCGGTCAATGCAACTACGTTGACTCCGGAGGTATCCCTCAGGTGGCGCGCGGCTTCAGACGTCAGCGCTGCGATGCTGTTGTGGAAGCGGCGCGCTCTAACCGGGATGTCCATGCTGGTGTCCAGATCATGGAGCACTGCGCGGAAGAGGGGGGAGAGGGAGATTCGGGGCTGAAGCCCCTCCCACAGGAACGGGAGGGGATAGGTGCTGGTCTCTTGGGGGGCCTGGTGGGCGGCCATCTCCAGGAGGATCGCTGCCTCGCCTTCGTAGCGGGCCACGGTCCTCAGGCCGCAGAGCGCTGCGACGCCGTCGAAGAGGCGACCCATGCTCGATGTCCAGGGCGCGTTGAGCCCTGTGCGGACCATGTGCTCCACCACCTGCGCCTCCGCTGCGTCGAGGCCGGTCCTGACCAGGGCCCTGGCCGCCTCGTCGGGCTCCAGGAGGCTGAGGAGATAGGAAGCGGCCATCCGCCCCGGGCGCCTGATGGCGGCCGCGCCGCCGGGGAGCGGGACGTACTCCAGGTGCAGGGCCCTCCGGAACGCGCCCCGGGCAGCCATCAGGACCTCCCCGCCCCAGATGGCGCCGTCGGTGCCATATCCCGTGCCGTCGAAGGACACGCCGATCACAGGGCCCCGGTGGCCGGCATCGGCCATGCAGGAGACCACGTGAGCGTGGTGGTGTTGGCAGCCGACCGCAGGGATCCCGTCGGCCGCGGCCCGCTCGATGGCCCAGGTGGTGGACAGGTAGTCCGGGTGCAGGTCGTGCGCGATCACCTCCGGGCGCACCCGGAAGAGGTGCTCGTAGCGAGCCTCGGTGTCCCGGAGGTGCGCCAGGGTCTCCAGGTTCTCCAGGTCTCCGATGTGTGGGCTCACGAAGCCGTGCCCGTCCCGGACCAGGGTGAAGGTGCTCTTCTCCTGGGCCCCGACCGCCAGGACCTGTGGGCCGTCCCCCTCGATAACTATGGGGTGGGGCGCGTGGCCCCGGGCCCGGCGGATCGGCCGGGGCGTGTCACTCTCGACGAAGTAGACGCTGTCGTCGCAGCGGGCCAGGATCTCCCGATCGTGAAGGAGGAACCCGTCCGCGAGCCGTCCCAGCCGGTTCAACGCCTCGTGGTTGTTCCTGGCGATGGGCTCCTCGCTGAGGTTTCCGCTGGTCATCACCAGGGGTCGCCCCAGGCGCGCCGTGAGCAGGTGGTGCAGAGGAGTGTAGGGCAGCATCACCCCGAGGAAGAGGAGGCCGGGTCCCACATCGTCGGATATGTCCGAGGCTGTACGTTCCCAAGGGATCAGGACGATCGGGGCCTGGGGCGTGGTCAGGGTGGCGCTCTCGTGGATCTCGAAGGTAGTTGCGCCCGCGGGAGACATGGACCGCGAACCCAGCTCCTTGATCCAGCTCAGGGGTGGCGCGTCGTCCCGGAGTCGGCGGATGAACTCGGCCACACCCGCCGCTGGTCCCTCTACCTCGATCTCCACGGCGCCAGAGGTGTTCAGGACCCAGCCTGTCAGGCCCAGTTCCAGCGCCAACCGATACACGAACGGTCGGAATCCGACACCTTGTACG
>CAZNWW010000088.1:0-4151 GCA_964576155.1 uncultured Myxococcales bacterium
GTGGCCATCGGCCAGAAGCAGTCCACCGTGGCCCAGGTGGTCGACAAGCTGAAGCGCTACGGCGCGATGGACTACACGACCGTGGTCCTCGCCGGTGCGTCGGAGCTGGCCCCGATGCAGTTCCTGGCCCCCTACACCGGCTGCACCATCGGCGGGTACTATCGTGACAGCGGCAAGCACGCGCTGGTCGTGTATGACGACCTGAGCAAGCACGCTGTGGCCTACCGACAGATGTCCCTGCTCCTGCGCCGTCCGCCGGGCCGTGAGGCCTTCCCGGGTGACGTCTTCTACCTGCACTCCCGGCTCCTCGAGCGCGCCGCGAAGATGAACGACAAGCTGGGCGGCGGCTCCTTGACCGCCCTGCCGGTGATCGAGACCCAGGCCGGGGATGTCTCCGCGTACATCCCGACCAACGTCATCTCCATCACCGACGGCCAGATCTTCCTCGAGACGGACATGTTCAACCAGGGCTTCCGCCCTGCGATGAACGCCGGCATCTCGGTCTCACGAGTCGGCGGCAACGCCCAGATCAAGGCAATGAAAAAAATCGCGGGCAGCCTGCGTCTGGATCTGGCCCAGTACCGGGAGATGGCGGCCTTCGCGGCCTTCGGCTCAGACCTCGACGAGGCCACCCAGAGGCTGCTCAAGAAGGGCGAGCGCCTCATGGAGTTGCTCAAGCAGTCTCAGTACGCACCCCTCTCCGTGGAGAAGCAGGTCCTCCTACTCTTCGCGGGCTCGGCACCCGAGGGCTTCATCATGGACCTGCCCGTGGATTCCATGTCGCGGTTCAAGACCGAGGTCATGGACTTCGCCGACTCCAGATACGCCGACTTGCTGAAGGCCATCCGGGAGAAGCAGGTCCTCGATGACGAGACCCGCGGCGGACTCGTGAAGCTCCTCACGGAGTTCATGCAGACCTTCACGGCGTAGCGGAGAGAAGGCCATGGCGAACCTCAAGCAACTGCGCCGCCGCATCCAGGGCGTCAAGAACACCCAGCAGCTCACCCGGGCAATGAAGCTCGTCGCTGCGGCCAAGCTGCGGCGCGCCCAGGAAGCCGTAGAGGGCCTGCGACCGTACGCCGACACCCTGGATCAAATGATCAAGCACGCGAGTCACACCGCGGGTGCGGACGCCCATCCCCTGCTGCGGCGCCGGGAGATGAAGAAGGTCCGGGTGCTGGTGCTCACGTCGGACAAGGGGCTCTGCGGGACGTTCAACGCGAACGTCAACCGCGCGGTGGACCAATACCTCAGGGACGAGGCCCCGAAGTTCGAAGACGTCGAACTCCTGCTCGTCGGCCGAAAGGGAAACGAGTACCTCACACGCCGGGACGCGCCCATCAAGAAGTACTACGAGGGCATCCTCGGTAAGGTGAACTACAACACAGCGTCGACCCTTGGAGACGACATCTCCGAGGCCTACGTCGCCGAGGACATCGACGGCCTCTTCATCGTCTACAACCAGTTCCGCTCCGCGCTGATCCAGACCCTCACCTGGAAACAGCTCCTCCCCATGGCGAAGGTGGACGACGAGACAGCGGAGCGGCTCGGCAGCTCGGAGCACATCTACGAGCCGACCGAGGGCGAGGTCCTCAAACGGATGCTTCCGCTCTATGTAGACATGCAGATCTACCGGGCCCTCCTGGAATCCCAGGCGTCGGAGATGGGCTCTCGCATGACGGCCATGGACAACGCAACATCAAACGCTGCGGACCTCATCGAGCGGCTCACGCTTCAGTACAACAAGGCCCGCCAGGAAAACATCACCAACGACCTCATGGACATCGTCGGCGGCGCCGAAGCGCTGAACGGATAAAAGGGGAAACACGAGATGAGCGAGCGGTACGGGAAGATCAAGCAGGTCATCGGCCCCGTGGTTGACGTGGAGTTCGAGGGGGGGGATCTCCCCGAGATCTTCACCGCACTCCGGGTTACCAACCCGGCGATCGATGAGCGGGAGGAGAACCTGGTCATCGAGGTGGCCCAGCACATCGGCGAGGACGCTGTGCGGTGCATCGCCATGGACTCCACCGACGGCCTGGTCCGAGGCATGACGGCACGGGACACCAGCGGTCCCATCATGATGCCTGTGGGCACGGCCACCCTCGGTCGGATCCTCAACGTAATCGGGGATCCCGTGGACGAGAAGGGGCCGGTGGAGACAGACACCTACCTGCCCATCCACCGGGAGCCGCCGGCCTTCGTCGACATGGACACCGAGGCGTCCATGTTCGAGACGGGGATCAAGGTCGTTGACCTCCTCGCACCCTACCCCAAGGGCGGGAAGATCGGCCTCTTCGGCGGCGCCGGCGTCGGCAAGACTGTCGTCATCATGGAGCTGATCAACAACATCGCCCAGCACCACGGCGGTGTGTCCGTCTTCGGCGGGGTCGGCGAGCGAACCCGCGAGGGCAACGATCTCATGAACGAGATGACCGAGTCCGGGGTTATAAAAAAAACATCCCTGGTCTACGGCCAGATGAACGAGCCCCCCGGAGCCCGCGCCCGTGTCGGTCTCTCCGCGCTCACGTCCGCGGAGTACTTCCGCGACGTCGCCGGCCAGGACGTGCTCCTCTTCATCGACAACATCTTCCGCTTCACCCAGGCAGGCTCCGAAGTGTCGGCGCTCCTGGGCCGGATGCCCTCCGCGGTGGGCTACCAGCCGACCTTGTCTACAGATCTGGGCGAACTAGAAGAGCGCATCACGTCTACTAAAAAAGGCTCCATCACCTCGGTGCAGGCCATCTACGTCCCCGCGGACGATCTCACTGATCCCGCGCCTGCGACGACCTTCACCCACCTGGACGCAAAAACAGTGCTCTCCCGCGGAATCTCCGAACTGGGCATCTACCCCGCGGTGGATCCCCTGGACTCCTCCTCCCGTATCCTCGACCCCCAGGTCGTCGGCGAGGAGCATTACCGCATAGCCCGTGAGGTCCAGGAGATCCTCCAGGAGTACAAGGATCTACAGGACATCATTGCTATCCTCGGTATGGAGGAGTTGTCCGAAGACCAGAAGGTCACCGTAGGCCGTGCCCGCCGGATCCAGCGCTTCCTCTCCCAGCCCTTCACCGTAGCCGAGCAGTTCACCGGCTTCGACGGCAAGTACGTGAAGCTGGAGGACACCATCCGCTCCTTCCAGGAGATCCTGGACGGCAAGCACGACGACCTCCCCGAGGCCGCGTTCATGTACGTCGGCACCATCGAAGAGGCCCGCGAGAAAGCCAAGAGCATGTAAGGCTCCGAGAGCCACCCACCACCACCATCCTGCTCCCCGCTCCCGTCATCCTGAGAGAGCACAGCGAACCGAAGGACCTCCCCATCTCTCGGGCAGAGCCCCTCCCCGTCATCCTGAGAGAGCGCAGCGAGCCGAAGGACCTCAAGCATCCCTCCCGGGCAGTGGTGGCTGTTCTTCTTTCGAAGTTGGACATAATTCTGGCGCTACAGGATCTGACCCGAACAGTCAGAAAACATGGTGGGGAAATCAACTGTCGTAGACGAGGAGCACAAAGCCAGGGATAGCGGAGGCGATCTGCTTGATATCAGGTTGTCTTCTCACAGCGAAGACAACCTGCTCAAGGCATCACGGTTTGTAGGTCCCGCCGTTCTTCTTGCAGGCGCTCTCCACCGTGGCCGCGGGGGTTCCCTTCGGATACATCACCTCTGTCGAGTTGCCTGCGACAAAGGTGCAGCTCGGACCGGATGGACAGGACGCGGGGCTGTGGTAGACGCACTGACTTATGATCTCCGCTATGACGGCTGTCTTGCCACGCCTACAAGTAAGGCGAGCACCACGTCAAGGTGAGCAGGATCGTGTCTGGTGGGGGTAGGAAATTGTTGAAACCGGGGGCGCTCGTGGTTAGAATTGCCGCCAGTGTCGTCGAGGCATCAGGGGGTGCATGCCGTGAAGCTGGTCGTCGTAACACCTGAGACAGAAAAGATCACCCGGGACGTGGACGGGGTCACCCTGCCCGGGGGCAAGGGCGAGGTCGGGATCCTCCCGGGCCACCTGCCGCTCATGAGCACCTTGGACGTCGGCATCTTGAGCTTCCAGTCAGGCGGCGCAGAAGAAAAGCTCGCCGTGAATAGAGGCTTCTTCGAGGTCATCGATGACGAGGACACCGACATGGAGGAACCGACCCCCCCCTCGA
>CAZNWW010000088.1:4161-10226 GCA_964576155.1 uncultured Myxococcales bacterium
ACAGAGACCTGCGAGATCCCGGAAGAGGTGGACGGCGGCCGCGCCGAAGATGCGCTGAAGCGGGCGAAGGACCGTCTGGATACAGCGGCCAGGGACTCAGACATCAACGTGGCCAGGGCCATGGCCGCGGTGAAGCGGGCCACTGCACGCCTCTCGGTGTCCAAGACCACTCGGTGACCCACCGTCGCAACCCCTGGCTGCTGCTCGTCATCGCCTTCCTCCCCTTCTTCTCGAACGCACTCCTCTACATCGGCATGCCGCCCCTCCTGGACGCGATGGCTCAGACCATCTCGATGTCCCACCTGGGGCGGGGCGCGCTCATGGGGGTGGTCTCACTCTCCACCCTGGCGCTGGTGCTCGCCGGGGGGCGGCTGGTGGATCGCCGGGGGGGGCGGTACGCGGGGATCGTAGCCTGCCTGTGCACCATCCCCGGTGGGCTCCTGTCTGCGGTCCCGGACTACAGCGTGGTCCTGGCGGGCCGGGTCCTGGTAGGCGCCGGGGGCCTCCTGTCCATGGTGGTGGCGAGCCGCGCGGTGGGGCAGCTCTTCCCGGAGGGACGACGCGCCGTGCCCATGGGCTTCTTCCACGCGGCCTTCCCCACTGCGGCCATGATCTCATTCGCGTCATTCAGGAAACTGGGAGTGCAACTGGGCTGGCAGACCGTGGTGCTGGGAACCACCGGAGTCGCTGTCCTGTCGATGGTCCTCTTCATGTCGCTCTACCAGGAGGAGGCGCCGGCGACGGGAGACGGGCACGGGCCGGCGCTCCGGGACGCGCTGCGCATGCCGGGGCGGTTCTGGTTCCTGACGGTGCTGTGGCTCTTCTACGGAATCACCGGAGGGACCGTGAACACCTTCGGCGCGGCCCACCTGGCCGCGACGGGCCTGGACCCCATCCGGGCGGACCAGGTGATCATGTGGTCCATGATCGGCGTCATCCCTGCCACCCCCCTCCTCGGAGCGCTGGTGGATCGCTGGGGAGGACTCCACCCTCTCCTGACAGCATGCGGGCTGCTCTCCGGCGGGATGCTCGGTCTCCTGATGGCCCGCCTCGGACCACCGGAGGTCCTCGGCGCCCTCTTCGGCGCCATCCTCGCCGGGGTTCCCCTGGCGATCTTCCTCTTCCTGCCGGTTTGGGTGGGTCATCACCGCACGGGCTTGGGCTTCGCGCTCCTCCAGGGGGCCATGGGCATCGGCGCGCTGGTCGGGCCCGTGGGCTCGGGATCGTTGCGCGACCTCACCGGCGATCACGTCGCGGGGATGGGCTGCGCGGTGGTGCTCATGACCATGACCGGGGTGTTGGGGGCGGCCCTCTGGATCTTCAAGGCCCGAGAGGGCAGTCGAAGGACAGCTTGACCTCCTCACCGTCACGCAGCGCTGTGACGTCGAGGGGGCGGCCCCGCCGGGTGCGCAGGATCCGCAGCCACTGGTAGTCCCGCTGCACGGCCAGGCCGTCCACGTCCAGGATCACGTCTCCCGGGCGCAGTCCCGCGCAAGCAGGAGCCTTGGTCACCAGGAGGCCGCGGTCGAGCCTGGAGAGCCGACGCTGGAGCGGCGGCGGGGCTTCGGGGTGGCGGTACCGGACCCGCCGCAAGGTGGTGGCGTCCCGCATGAGGTCATCTTCGGTGGCCAGGCGCTCCTTCAGAGAGCCCAGCTCACCCCAGGAGAAGGCCACGGCCTCCGCAGGGGATGCGAGGACCCCCACCGGCCCCCGCCCGCCGGGCCTCGGAAGACGTACCTGATCTTCTATGGCCTCCAGGAGGCGATCCAGGCCCTCGAGCAAGGTCTCACGGTGCCAGGGGGTGTCGTCGTGGTCAGGGACCTCCCGGAAGGGATCCACCACCTTTCGGATGGAGACCGTCGCAAGGGGCTCGTTGGAGCCGACATGATAGGCCTCCAGGTCCAGAAGGAGGGTGGAGCGAAAGGCTCGCCCGATGGTGCCCTCCCTGCCCTCGCCGGAGAGCACCGTGGAGCCCTCCTGGACGTTCTCGGTGAGGGTGAAGCGCACGGCGACTGCTTGATCGGTGGCCAGCCCGTCCGCCTCGAGCACGATAGGCAGGGAGGTCTCGTTCCTGAGATCCATGAGGAGACCGTCGGCCAGGATCCGATACTCATCCGTGGCGTAGACCGCCACGCGAAGCCGCCGGGCCAGGTGGTCCGCCGCGTCGAGATCCTTCTCGAAGACGTCGTAGGCCCGCATGTCCCTGAGCATGTACTCTGACGGGAGGAAGACCACTGCGCGCACCTCTGGATGCCCCTGAACCCGGTCGAAGGTCTTGACCTTCACCCGGGGCCCGCCGCACCCTGCGACCAGGGCCAGGGCCAGGAGACCCGCTACGTTACGACTCAGACGGCCCATGGAACCCTCCGTACCTCTTGACAAACCATGGCCAAATATTATATGAGATCAAGTCCTTTGTGACAAGGAGGTCCCAATGGCCCGAGTGACCATCGAAGACTGCCTGGAGAACATCGACAACCGCTTCGCGCTCGTGCTCGTCGCGGTCCAACGAGCCCGGCAGCTCAAGGACGGGGCCGAGCCCCTGGTCCAGCACCCGAAGAACAAAGAGCCGGTCGTCGCTCTCCGCGAGGTGGCGGAGAAGAGGGTCCGATCCGGCACCAACCTGAACGAACTCATCGGAATTCCGGAAGATGCTTGATGGCTGGCTGCCGCCAGCACCACCACCTACTCCTCAACCTGTTCGTCTTTTCTCTCGTCGCGTGCAGCGGACCGGTGCGGCTCCCCGAGGAGCCCATCGAGGACCCCGGGATCCTGCTGACGAAACTGCGGGGCAAGGCGCAGCCACAGACCATCTACCTCTACGCCCGGGCGGAGTTCTACTCGGACCAGGGCGTGAGGAAGGGCAAGCTCCTGTTCATGGCCGGTGCACCGGACCGGATCCACGTGGAGGCCCTCTCCCCGACAGACGACATGCTCACCCTCCTGGCCTCGCCGGGGGGTGATTTCGTGTACTTCGAGCGGGGTGGAAAGCGATGCATCAGGGGCACCACCTGCCCTGAGAACACCGGCCGTTTCCTGCCGGTGCCCCTCTCGATTCCCCAGATCATCGGGCTCCTGGTCGGGCAGCCCCCGGTGATCCCGCACCAAGGTGCGAACCTGAAGCTCCGACCAAAGACGGGGCTCTACGAGCTTCGTCTGGAAGACCCGGTCTCCGGGGCGACGCAGATCGTCAAGGTGGATCCCTTCAGCTTCGACGTGATCTCCACCACGATCAAGTACAAGGCCGACGACCTGAAGGTGCGCCTGGACTTCGATGACTACCGGGCGCAGGGCGCGTACCGCCTCCCCCGGAAGATCCGGGCCCGCCTGGACCAGCACGATACAGACCTCTCCCTGGAGGTCCGTGAGGTGGAGGCGGACCTGGAGTTCAAGGGGGACCCCTTCACGGTCCTCTGTCCCCGGGGCGCTGCCGTAGAGCGGGTGCTCTGCCCCGACGAGATCCCGACCCTGGAAGAAGGAGGCGACGATGGCTGAGGCGACGAGCCACGAGCGGTTCATCGTGTTCGAGGGCATCGACGGCGCCGGGACCACCACCCAGGCTGACCTGCTCAAGGCCTGGCTCGAGGCTCGAGGCGAGAAGGTCGTGACCACCTGCGAGCCCTCGGAGGGGCCCGCCGGGAACATGGTGCGGAACGCGCTCAAGCGCCGAATCGTGGTGCCCACTTCAGGGGACGGCCCCGACAAGGACGTAGACCCCAGGGTCGTGGCCCTCCTCTTCGCGGCGGACCGTCTCGACCACCTGGACGCGACAATCCGCCCGGCCCTGGCTCGAGGCTGGTGGGTGATCTCCGATCGCTACGTGGACAGCTCCCTGGCCTACCAGTCGATCTACATGGACCTGGACTGGGTCCGAACGATCAACACCCACGCACCACGCCCCACGCGCACCTTCTTCCTGGAGGTCCCCCCTGCGGAGGGTATGGCCCGGATCCAGGCGCGACGTGCCAGCCAGGACCACTTCGAGACCCTGCAACGCCTCCAGCAAGTCGACGAACAGTACCGTAAGATCTACCGGGACGGCCCCGCGGACCTCGTCCGTTTGGACGGGACCCGGCCCGCGGACGACCTCGCTGCGGAGATCGCTACGTATTTCAGATCTGTCGGGGGTTGATCAGGGTCGCTACTTGGCCTTGGCCCGTTTGGTGGTCCGTTTCTTGGACCCCTTCTCTTCGCTCTCGGCGTCTTCCCCGTCACCCTTCTTCTTGTTGAGCTTCGCCCAGATGCGCTTGAAGAAGTCCCCCATGGACTCAGCGGCCCCGTCCGATTTATCCTTGCGCATCTCGAGGAGCCGCATCTCCCGAAGAGCAGCGACGTGGGACTCGTCGAGCTTGACCGCCTTCTTGAGGCACTTCTCCTGCTGGGTGAGGTTCCCTGCGTTCTTGTGATAGAGGGAGAGGTGGTAATGGGCGTCCGCGTTCTCATCGTCGGACTTCACCGCCTTCTCCCAGAACCCGCTGGCTTCCTCTAGGCGCTTCTTCTCGGACTTCTCCCCGTTCTGGAAGACGCACCAGCCCAGGAGGGTCAGGGCCCGGGAGTCTGTGGGGTAGGTCTCGACGAACTTCCTCAGCAGGTTCTCCGCATCGGACCAGGCCCGCCGTCGCAGGAGGAGCCGCGCCTGGTGGAGGGCGATCTTCGCCTGCTCCTCCTCGTTGCGGCTCCGCCCTTCCGGGTCTTCAGCAGTAGCCGGATCGCTCTCTCCCCGATCCATCGCAGCGAAGTAGGCCTGCTTCTTCTTCTCATCGGAAAGGACCTCGTACGCGGCGGAGAGGGCCTTGAAGATCTGCGCGGCCTTCTCTCGAAGGTGCTCGATCCCGTTGCGTGCCAGGTTGTCCGGATGGACCAACTTGACCCACCGGAGGTATGCATGACGGATCTCGTCTGGGGTGTCGTTGCGGTCGATGCCGAGGAGGTCCATGAAGTCCCCCTGCTTCGCCAGCTCGAACTTCACCTCGACAGTACGTTCTATTGATGACTTCACCGTCGTTGGCCGCCGCGTCATCCCGCTGCACCTCGACCCCATGCCCATCCCCATCAGTGACGATACACGCGTTGCGGGCGGGATGCCAAGCCAAACATGAGCAAAGACGACAGGAGAGGAAGATCAGCGCTCAGCGCCCGCCTTTCGGGAGAGGTCATGCAGCTCGCCGTCATGGAAGATCACCTTCACGCCTGCACCGGCAATGGCCAGCGCCAGGGCCCCGGGGCGGAGTCGTCGAACTCCAAGGCCAGGCGTCCGTTCACCCACACACGGACGTGGGGCCCATCCACTTCGAGGCCCAGGCTGTTCTCCTCCTCTCCTACGCGGATAGCGGGGAGGCGGGTGACGCAGTGAATGAATTCTGGATACTCGCCGAAGGCCCGGTCCACGCAGAACCGCCCGGAGGCGTAGATCAGCGCCCGGTAGGCCTCCCCGTCAAGATAAGCGAACTCCACACCCCATCCACCGTCGATGCCCTCCTGGAGTAACTCTGCGCGCACCTCCCAGGCAAGCCGTGCCGGGGGCTCCCTTGCATAGAGCAAGGGGGTGACACCCGAACCCAGGGAGGTGTTCGACACCAGGAGCGCATCCCCCCGGCGTTCGATCTTCCAATAAGGCGTCGACGATGGCTCGGTAACGAACGCTCGGCCGGGCGCCGCTTCAAGGGTAGCGCCGCGCAGCCACGTGCGGTCCGGAGACGGACCATCAGGCCCCGTACAACCAACAGAGACAGCCGCAACCACGACCATGCCGAAGAGACGAAAGAAACGCATCATCAGGGCTCCTGAATGCACAGACCTCCCTGACAGGTTTCATCGAAGGAGCAACAAACGCCAGCACATTCGATATACTTGCACCCACAGGCCCGTGATCCGCAAAAACTCATCCGGGGCCATATCCAGACGAACTTGGGGCTGTTGATCGTCACTTGAAACAGCAGGACCTGCTATGGCGCGGCGTAGGGCACGTTGATGTATGTGGAAATCAGCGGTTCGAGTACACTCAGGACGGACGGGTCCCTGTGGAGATTGGGAGAACCCTGGGGTGGGGACCCGTCAACTATGCG
>CAZNWW010000089.1:0-10163 GCA_964576155.1 uncultured Myxococcales bacterium
GATCATTGACGACCAGGTCCGGGCTCCAGCCCGGCGGGGCGCCGGAACCCCCGCTCTCCACCATCACCACAGCCACCCGCAATCCTCTCCCACCATAGGCCTCCTGGAGGGCCTTCCAGCGGGGAATCGCCTTCTTGCAGGGGATGCACCAGTCTGCGTAGAACTCCACAGCGAGGAGCCGGACCCCCGGCATCGCCAGCCAGGCCTCGGGGTCGAGGCGCTCCTGTCCAACGGCGAGCCCCTCCCCGGCGAGGAAGGCGAGGGCGAGGATCCCGGTCAGGGTGATTCGCAGGAGACATCGACCTGTCGAGGTGAGCTTGGAACCCATCTTCCCTCCCGGTGACGCCTGCGCGCTGACCACTCTAGCACCTCTGCGGTCAGTCGCCGTAGCGATCCGTCATGTGGTCCTTGAAGATGTCGATGGCCTCCGGCATGAAGTAGAGCTCCAGCCAGACCTCGAGGGTCCCGTCCGGGCCGATGGCGAAGAAGTCGTGGTTGAGGGCCAGGAAGACCATCCAGAGGTTGGTCTCCACGGTGTCCAGGATGTAGGGGAGGCTGTTGTTCTCCACTACGCGGTCCACGGAGTCCGGCGCTCTCTCGAAGGCCTTGGCGCGCTGGACGGCGAAGGTCGGCTGCGCATCCCACCATGTCGGGTGCGCCTCGTAGGCTGCCCAGAGTCCATCCGCGACGTCCGCGCATTCCGGGCACCTGCTGTCGAGGAAGATCAGCGCGTAGGGCTTCCCGGCGAGGTCCGCGCTGTCGATGAGCAGGCCGTAGGTCGCAGAGCTCGGGTTGAGGTCCTCGAGGGCGAAGGGCGGGACCTCCATCCCGATGGGATGGGCCTCCGGCGGGGGCACGTCCTCCGCGACGAGGTCGTCCGTGCTCGTGACGTCCTTCCCCGTATCCTCCGACGTGGTGAGATCCTCCTCAGCGACGGGTGTGTCTTCTCCTCCGCCGGTGTCTTCCCCCGGTGAAGCTGCCCCACCCGAGCCGCCGTCGCAGGCGGCCAGGGTCAATATCAAGATCCCGATGAGTCCGAGGCGCATGTCGCCCTCCCTGTCGAAGTCTCTATTCGAAGTACCAGGCGCCCGCCGCGAGGTCGGTGTGCTGAATGATTACGGCATGATCGGTCACGGTGATCGGTAGGTACCCGGGCCAGCAGCCACCGCCCAGGTTGGTCGTCCCGATGCCGGTTACCAGGAACTTGTTTCCGCAGTTGTTGCAGACCATGAAGTCCCCATCCTGGCTGTACCCCAGCTTGGCCCCGTAGCAGATGTCGCACGCGTCGAACGCGACGTGGACGCCGTCCATGAGATCCAGGAGCGCGAAGAACTTGATCGTCGCGGTCGGGGCATCCCAGCTGTAGAACGCAGCGGTGGTGCTCAGCTCCTCAATGGGGATGACGAACTCTGTGGCGGGCTCCGGGGTGTCCTCAGGGGGTGCCGTATCCTCGGGTGGAGCGGTGTCCTCCGCCGGGATGGTGTCCTCCGGGGCGACGGTGTCCTCCGCTGGGACGGTGTCCTCGGGGGTGACGGTGTCCACCGCCGGGACGGTGTCCTCGGCGCAGCCGGCGCCCTCACAGCCGCCGTCGTCGCTCGTCTTGTCGCACGCCGCCCCGGTGAGCAGCAGGGCGACGGCCCCCATCGCAATAATCAGTCTCGAAATCTTTCGCACGTCTCACCTCGTCCAGTTGAAGAACCATCTCGGGGGTGGGCCGTTCGGGTTCATTTGTTGCTGTCGAACAGGATCCTGTCTGTCGCCTCCCACCTTCGCTCCCTGGTCAATTCCAGGGGGAAGGGCCGATATACGAGGACGGCCCGAACCTCGGGGGTCTCGCAGGTCGCCGGGAACTGGTGCGTCGATGTCCAGGTCTTTCCCTGGAGCAGTCTGTTGTCGCTGGCCACGTCCACCGCCCGGAAGTGGGGAACCATCCGCCGGCCGTCGGGGCCTGTCAGGACCTTGGCGAAGCCGAACCCCGCGGCGCCGGCATACTCCGCCGTGTCAGCCCCGACACGATAGGCCACATCCCCCTCGGGGAGGGGCGTGTCGAAGGTGACCTGGTCTCCATCGACCTCGGTGATCGTCGCCTGGCCTGCGAAGGTCTCTACCGGCATCCCCTTGGCCGCGGCGTCGAAGGTTCCGTCTCCGAACGGGCCGGGGCCCGGGTAGTCGTGGAATCCGCCGGGGTGCGCAACGACCCGGACGATCTCACCGGATACGGCGCCGGGCCAGGTGGTCCAGTCCTCGCCCGCGGTCTTCCGGGCCAGCGCACCCCCAAAGTCCGGTACGACGTCTCCGCCGGTGGGAACCAGCTCCTCGCCGCCACAGGATGCTGTCAGGACGAGGAGGACGGCGCGGAGGGGCTCACCGGTGGGGAGCCCATGTCCCGCGCCGAGGTTTCGTGTCTCCACCGTCACGGTCAGGACTCCGTCCTCCTGCGTGGTCTCGAACTCCACCTTGCCGGCCTGGCCGTGGAGCGCCTCGCCCTCGGAGTGCGGGCCGAACCAGACGTGCCGTCGGACCGAGGGGACCGGTCGGTACCAGCCGCCTGCTACCCCCACGGTGCTGGGGAAGAGCTGCAGGTCCGCGGTGTTGGCGACGTCGGGGTCAAGGGGCATGTGGCAACCCTGGCAGGTGACACCCTGGGTGCCGGCCTCCCACTCGGACATTGTGGTGTGGATCGGCAGGGTGCCGTCGGGCCACCGCTCCTCGTCTATCGCCAGCCCGGGGAGCAGGATCTCCTGGTCGAGCTGGTGGCAACCGGCGCAGAAGCGCGGCTCCCGGTACACCATCCGCTGGACGATCCCCATGAAGGGATTCGGGATGTCGTCGTGGGGACCGAAGAGGAGAGGACGCCAGTCCCCGAAGGATGGCGTGAGCGCCGGGTCGGACGGTCGCAGGATTCGCAGCCGCCCGGCGATCCCGGCGGGGGCTTCGTCGTCCACGGATTCCACATGGTGGCACACGTCGCAGTGGATCCCACGTGTGTAGGCGAAGCCCGTGGCCTCGAGGAGATCCCGGCCGCCGAGCTTGCCGTCGATCCCCGGCGCGTGGCAGTCGGCGCAGCCGCCGAAGACCGTCGCAACTTCGTCGCAGGCTGCGTCGTCGCCGCAGCCGTCGTTGAGCGCGGGCAGGACACCGTCCCCGAGGTAGCACCGCTCCCCCGCCACCACCTCCTCGCCGGCGATGAGTCCCGTCCACCACTTGCCCCCGGCCGCCTCGCAATCTGCCTGTGTGTCCAGGGCTGCGACAGCGCCCGCATAGAGATCCTGGAGCACCGGGTTGGACACGGACCAGGGATGCCGGGACGAGAAGAAGTCCTCTGCGATTGTCTTGTGGCAATGTCCGCATTGCGCACTCGTCGGGCTGTGTCCCGGGTCTCCCGGGTCCTGGAAGATGTAGGCCTCGTTGTCTTCTGGACTGTATCTATCGAGGTCGATGGTCACGTCGACGGTGTCGTCCCAGATCCACTCCGCCTCGGTCCGGGCCTCGGGATGGGTGGCGATTACGGCGAGGTCCCCTTCGATCTCGCGATCGACCTCGACCACAACGATGCCGTCGGCGCCCGTGGTCCACCGGTCTTCCCGGCCACCCTGGGCGATGGTGATCCCTTCCGTCGGTTCATCGTCCAGGCGCACGAGCACCTCTACGCTCTGGAACCGGGGCAGGGGGACGTCGTTCACCATGTCCGTGGGGACGGCTGCGTCTTCGCCGCCGAGGTCATCGCAGTCGCAGGTGTCTTCCCCGTGCCCCTTGGAGCCGTCTCCGCCGGTGCAGCCGAGGAGGACGACGAGGAGCGGCATGCACGGCCATCTCATTCTGCGAACACCTCGTCGATCTTCGTCTTGAGCATCTCAGAGTGGTGCCCCACCGACGCATGGAGGATCTTCATGTCCTCCGTGGTCACGAGCATGACCAATGGGAGCGCGTCCGTGTCGAAGTAGGGTCCGAGCACCCATTCGGGGTCCGCGTAGAAGGGCCAGGTCGAGCCAAGGCTCTCCGCGTAGCCTTTCATGAGGTTGTCGTGGGATTTTTTATCGGAGGGCTGGCCATACATGGGGCCGTCAAAACTGTCGACGTAGAGGGTGTAGATCACCTCGAACCCGAGGTCCTTGGTGGCTGCGTAGTACGGGACGAACTCGTCCTTGGCTTCGGCGCTGCAGGCGCTTCACCAGGCCGCCGTGGAGATCAGCATCAGGAGCTTCACCTTCGGGTGCTGGTACCACTGGCGCAGGTACGACAGCTCCTCGGTCTCCGGGTCATAGAATCCCAGGTCCTCGATGGTCTCCCCCATGGTGACGCCGAAGGGCCCGTCGGGGTAGGAAGGGAGGCTTGCGACTTCCTCCTCGGCGTCGTCCACCGGCTGGGCGTCCGGGAGGCTTGTGTCCTCTCCGGGCTCGGCACCGCTCTCGCTCCCGCCCCCGCCGTCGCAGCTCAGCGCGAACGCGCCGAGGAGGGCCAATGGCAGGAGGAGCAGGAGGCTGCTAATCTGATGTGTCCGCATGGGAGAAGCTCCTGGTCCGAGTTTCAAACCCACGAATTCAACCAAAGTACTCGATAAAAGTCCAGTAGCGCGTACTAAAGGGCAGGGCGATCGCATCTAACTCCCCTTGATGAGGTCTCGATTTCATGACCTTCAGGAAATCGGAGCTCGTCATCGTGCAGCCGGAGACCGTGATACGTTGGCAGAAACAGCGATTTCGGGACTATTGGAGGAGGAAGTCAGGCGTTTGTGCGGGTCGCCCGCGGATCCCCCGCGAGCACATCGCGTTGATCCGGCGGATCTCTTACGACCATCCAGAGGGGAGTTCTTCCCCGCTGTCACGCTGGGCATCTTCAGTTTCGGCCTCGGCGGCCTGGTGCTCCTCCCGGAAGACACTTGCGCCGCGACGCCTCCGCTGATGTAATGTCCCCGGGTATGGTGGGCGCTCGGAGTCGGACGCCGCGCCGCGGACAGGGATTCGACGAAGGGAAGAAACCATGGGGACGAAGAGGTTGATCGGTGTGCTGGCTGGGCTGGTGCTCCTGGCGGGGGCCGCCCATGCCACTGAGCTCAAGCGTAGGACTGGCACGGTCAAGGGCAAGGCGGTGGACAAGGAGAGCGCGAAGGGGATCTCCGGGGTCCGAGTGACCCTGAAGGGCTCGAAGGCGACGACCACGAGTTCCTCGGGGACCTTCAGCCTGACGGGCCTGAAGCCCGGGACCTACGCCGTGGTCTGCGCCAAGAAGGGCTACAAGACCCGGAAGTTAGCGGTCAGCGTGAGCGTCGGGCGGGCCGTGTCCGTGACCTGTCGGATGACGTCCACCGAGGAGAAGGTCGCAGCCGCGAAGGGGGGCGCGCCGTAGGCCGGCGACGTCGTCTGGGCGCAGTGGAAGCCCAACGCTTGGTACCACGGCAAAGTCGCGGGGACCTGCCTCGCGGGGCTGCAGGTGCACTTCGACGACGGCGACGAGGCCTGCCGCAGCGCCGACCTAGTCGTCCTGGACGCGCCCATGGCCCGGGACGCGGTGAAGGTCGGAGCCCGGGTCCTGGCGAAGTGGACCGACGGGAGGTACTACCCCGCCACGGTGATCGGGGAGCCCGGCCCCGGCAAGGCCCGGATCCGCTTCGACGATGACACCGAGCACGACGCCACCCTCAAGGACTTTCGCGCCCTCTGATCCGACACCGTCCCTACCAGGTTTTGATGTCAGACAGGGCCTCAGATCGCAGCGGGCCTCAGGTGACGGTTCCGGTCATTTTCATTTTTCAAGACGAAGTCAATTGCGAACGCGATGCTCGCTGTGCGTGGACAAGTCCGGTCGGTTTTCACCTCGATGTACTGGTGTGTCCCGCCACGTCCGCGTGAAAATCGACCGCACCCGTCCCCTTCAGGCGTTTCTGAAGATAGGCCTCGATACGTTTCTTCAGCACAGTAGGAGACAACCCGGAAAGGATGAGACCGATTGCAATGATAGCAGCCTTGGTGAGAAAACCGGGGCTGCTCAGTAGTTCGAGTATCGACCACAGAGATACGAAACATGCCACGATCAGCGCGGCGAGTACCCACGCATATACGCTGGACCATCGCTTTGCTTCTCTGTTTATGGCAGCTCGTTGCCGGTCTAATGTCTGTTTGTCACTACTACCAGCACCCCGGCATTGGGAAAGTTGGAGAGAGCGGGAGACCTGGACCCATTCTGATGTGCGGCGACAGCCCCGGCGCTACTTGTCGTTGGTCGAACAGATCACCGATCCATGGATGTCGACTCGGTTGTTCGCGTCGTTCCAGTTGCCGAAGTCGCATCCGGTTGTTCGGCGGTAGATGGTGTAGGCTGTGTTGTTGTCGCCGTTGGGCTCGAAGTTCGTGCATCCACAGCTGTTTGAGTCAGACATCCAGAAGCTGCAGTCGACGCCGCCGCATTTGCCCGTCCAGTTCGAAAGCCCGGAGGCCCCGTTGTATTTTGGGTAGACGTTCACCAGGTTTGGCGGGGTTCCGTTGTTCCAGGCAAGGATGGCCAGGGCGTGGGCCTTGGTGCGTGGTACAATTATCTCCATACCCCTGGCCGCGCACCAGTTCAGATAGGTAGTCTGGTTTCCGGCCAGCGAGGCATCGTCGTAGCGCACCATCGTGTAGCCGCCGCCATCGGTGGTCATGTCGCAGTATACGGTTTCAGCCACGTCGTCGTCGTTGGCATCGATATCGTACGTGCCCGATGGCAACCCCGGCTGGAGGATCAGCAGAATCTTGCAGGAGCTCTGCAGTTCGATGGTGCAGGTCGACGAACAGCCGTCGCCATTGTCCAGGTTGCCGTCGTCGCACTCCTCGGGATCTTCGGTTACGTCATTCCCACAGCAGGGGCTGACAGGAGTGTGCACACATCCTGTATCGGCATCACAGGTATCCGTGGTGCAGGAGTCGCCGTCGTCGCAGTCGAGGTCGCCGCTTCCCGAGCAGGCGCTGTCAGCACAGATGTCGGTGACGGTGCATGCATCGCCGTCGTCGCAAGTCGACGTATTGACCTCATGGATACACCCCGTCAACGGGTTGCAGGAATCGTTCGTACAGATGTTGCCGTCATCGCAGTCCGTCAAGTCCGTCGCCAGGCAATTGCCGCCGGCACAGGCATCGTTGGTGGTGCAGGGATTGCCGTCGTCGCAGGCCGCGTCGTTGTTCGCATACTGGCACCCGAGGGCGACGTCGCAGCTGTCGTCGGTGCAGTCGTTGGAGTCGTCGCAGTCGAGCGGCGCTCCCGCACCGCAGATACCGTCCGCGCATTGGTCACCGACGGTGCAGGCGTTCCCGTCGTCGCACAGCTGAGTGTTGTAGGAGTAGACGCAGCCGGTCTGGGGATTGCAGGAGTCGTCTGTGCAGATGTTGCCGTCGTCACAGTCCGTGAGCCCCAGCCCCTTGCAGATGCCCCCCGTACACTGGTCGTCGGCGGTGCAGGGGTTCTGGTCGTCGCACTCCCCATCGCCAGGTACGTGCGTGCATCCGGTCTGCGGATCGCAGGAGTCGACGGTGCAGACGTTCCCATCGTCGCAGTCGAGGGAGCCGCTGCCTTTACATTCGCCCAGTTCACAGGTGTCGCCGACGGTGCAGAGGTCTTCGTCGTTGCAGGGCGCAGAGTTGAACTGTTCAACGCATCCGGACGAAGGATCGCACCATTCGTTTGTACAGGGGTCGCCGTCATTGCAGTCGAGCAATCCAGAGCCCGCGCAGAATCCGTCGCTGCAGGAATCGTCGGGGGTGCACGCGTTTCCGTCATCGCACTCCCCGTCCTCCGGTGCGTGGAGGCAGCCCTGGAGTGCGTCGCATGTATCCGCGGTGCATACGTTGGCGTCGTCGCAGGCCAACTCCCCGGCTCCTGCGCAGGCACCATCGGCGCAAATGTCCCCTGTGGTACAGACATCGTCGTCACTGCAGGTGGCCTCATTATCTTCGTGCTGACAGCCTGCCTGGGGATGACAGGAATCGTCGGTGCAGGGATTACCGTCATTGCAGTTCAGCGTTGCGCCCCCCTGGCATGTCCCTCCTGCGCAGACTTCACCGCTGGTACAGGAGTCATCGTCGTCGCAGGGAAGGGCGTTGTTCGCGTGCAGACATCCCACGAGGGCGTCGCAGCTGTCATCCGAGCAAGGATTGTCATCGTCGCAATCCAACGTTCCGCTGCCCAGGCATTGTCCACCTGAACAGATGTCGCCCGTGGTGCAGTTGTTCGAGTCGTCACATTGAGCCACGTTGTTCAAGTGCTGGCATCCCACAGCAGAATCGCAGGAATCGTCGCTGCACGGGTTACCGTCGTCGCAATCAAGGGGGGGGCCGGAGACGCATGCGCTATCTGCACATTGGTCTTCGACCGTGCACACGTCACCGTCTTCGCAAGGAGCCTGGTTGGTGTCGTGGATGCAGCCGGCGACCGGGTCGCAACCGTCGTCGGTGCAAGGGTTGCCGTCGTTGCAGTTGGCCGAAGGTCCGCCCAGGCAAGTTCCCTGGTCGCATGAGTCACTTGCTGTACACACGTCTCCATCGCTGCAAGGCCCGCCGTCGTTGGCGGCGACCCATGAGCACTCAGCGCTGAGCGGGTCGCATTCCGTCATCAGACAGGCAGCGTCAGGTCCCGTCGGCTCGTCGCAAGTGACCACCGTATTCGGGTCAACCGCGCACTTATGAGGTAGCACCCCGACGTCGCACACCAGCGTCCCGTTGCAAAGATCCCCGTCCTCCAGCGCACCACAGTCGGAGCTCTGCATGCAGTCGCACTCGACTTCGACCCCTTCGCAAACGCCCGCGGTACAGGTGTCGCCCACCGTACAAGGATTCTCGTCATCGCAGGTCTGCGTGTTGTCGGTGTACGTGCAGCCCCAGGCTGAGTCGCAGTCGTCGTAGGTGCAGGGGTTCTGGTCGTTACAGTCGGTGGGAGTCCCTGTGCAGATTCCCGCTTCACAGTGGTCGGCAAGACTGCAGACGTCCTCGTCGTCACAGCCGGTTCCCGTTTGCGGTTCGTTGACACATCCGACCTCCGGAAGACAGCTGTCCATGGTGCATTCGTCGCCGTCGTCGCATGTTCCTTCGTCTATCTCTCCGTTGCAGTCATCATCCAGGCCGTTACATTCTTCCGGTGCAGGGGGTGGCGCGCCGCAATCACTGAGCCCCGTTTCACTGCAGGAGCGGATACCCTCGCAAAGCCCGAATTCGCTTTCGGCGTAGCAGCTGGTCGAGGCGGCCAGCGTGGTCGCCTGCGGGCTGCAGAAGCACTCACCAGAGTCGGGGACACATTGAGTTGCCGTGGCACCTCCCGATGTTGTCACCTCCTCACAGGAGTATCCATCGGGGCAGCCAAGGTCGACACAGGAGGCGCCGCAGAAGCTTCCCATCGCACCATAGTCCACGCAGATGTCCTCGGTGCCCGAGGGAGACTTGCAGTCGCCGTCGCTGTGGCAAGGGCGGCAGAGGTGGGTGAAGGGTGAAGCACAGGCGAAGACTGAATCCGTTCCATAGATGCTCAGCTCTTTACACTGCCATCCGGCGGGACATTCTTCGATGCAACTTTGCGTGCAGGCGGAACCGGTGAAATGGTCGATACAGAGCCCGGACTGGCAATCTTCGCCGTCCTCGCATGGGTCCATGAAGCAGCCCGTCTCGCATTCCACGAAGACCTCAGGGCCTATCTCCCAGATTGTCTCGGACCAGACCTCGCCGGTCACCTCCACCGTCACCTCAGCGAGTACCTCTTCCACCTGCACGTCTGCTGCCATGTCGGGCAGGCTTCCGTCCAACTCCATGACCCCTACGGTGCCACCACCACATCCGCAAAGGCCCATCACGACCGCCACGATGGCAAGCGTACGTAACATTCCGTTCTCCATTGTCGAAGTAGTGTTCTACGTCTGCTTCCAGTAGGCCACAAACCGATGCGTGACACAATCTTCGGCGCAGAAGAGGAATTCGATGTCCAGGAAAAGGTAACCCAGCGATGACTGGGAAGACGCATCGTATTGTTTCGTCGGGCTCGGTGCATTGACCTGCCGGTTCCGGTGCTGCGCGTCATCAGTTGTCAAGATCCTACGGAACTAGAAGAGGCGGAGTGTGGCTACGCGTACGGCAGCGTCCGATATGTGACCCATCGGGAGCGCTTCCTCCGAGGAGTGATGGCGAGCCCAGGGAGGGCAGGGACTCCAC
>CAZNWW010000090.1:0-1514 GCA_964576155.1 uncultured Myxococcales bacterium
GCATCCACCGCCTCTGCGGTCGCAGAATCGACCTTGTTGATCACCACCACCTCGGCACGGCGCAGGTTTGCCTCCCCCGGGTGGTAGGAGAGCTCGTGGCCGGGACGGAGGGGATCCAGCACGACGATGTCCAGGTCGGGACGGTAGAACGGCGTGTCGTTGTTCCCCCCATCCCAGAGGATCACGTCCGCCTCGGTCTCCGCCGCAGCGAGGATCGCTGCGTAGTCCACCCCCGCAAATACCACCAGCCCCTGCTCGATGTAGTGCTCGTATTCCTCGCGCTCTTCGATGGTGCACTGGTGGTTGTGGAGGTCCTCGGAGGTGCCGAAGCTCTGCACCGCCTGCCTGGCCAGATCACCGTAAGGCATCGGGTGGCGAATCGTGGCGACCCGCAGACCCCGTTCCCGCAGGAGGCGGGCGATGAGCCGTGAGGTCTGGCTCTTCCCGCACCCGGTCCGCGCCGCAGTCACTGCGATCACGGGCTTCGACGAGGAGATCATGGTGCGCTGGTCACCGATGAGCCGGAAATCCACGCCGCAGGCCAGCGCCCGGCTTGCGAGGTGCATGACGGCCTGGTGAGAGACGTCGCTGTACGCGAGGATCACCTGGGTGACCCCGTTCTCCCGGATCAACCGCTCCAGCTCCTCCTCGGGCTCGATCGGAATCCCGTCGGGGTACAGAGGACCTGCCAGGACTGCGGGATAGATCCGTCCCTCAATGTTTGGGATCTGTGTCGCGGTGAAGCACACGACCCTGTGGTCATCTGATTTCCGGAACACCGTATTGAAGTTGTGGAAATCCCGCCCGGCCGCGCCGAGGATGATCACTTTCTCCATCAGGAAGCTCCTCCTTCCGAACGAGATCCCGAATGCCAGCCTGCGAGGGGCTTGCTCACGTCCGATTGCTGCCCTAGAATAGCACCTGTTTCGCGCTCTTCAAGAACGTCGGAAAGGTCATGCTGGATCTGGATATCGTCAACGAAAAGCTCCTGGTCGGCTCTCGGCCCCAGGACGCCGCAGACGTCGAGCAGTTGAAGAAGCTGGGCGTCACTGCGGTGCTCAGCCTGCAGTCCGATTCAGACCTCAGCCGCACCGGGCTGAGCTGGGCCGCGCTGTGGCGGCTGCAGGTGGAGCGAGGCCTCGAGGTCCATCGGCACTCGATCACAGACTTCAATCCAAAGGACCTCATCGAGAAGCTCGAGGAAGCGGTGGACATCCTCGAGGACCTGGCTGCGAGGCACGAACGCGTCTACGTCCACTGCACAGCCGGAGTGAACCGATCACCCACTATCTGTATTGCGTGGCTCTTCATGCGCCAGGGGCGCTCCGTGGATCAGGCGCTGAAGGAGGTCCTCCGCCGCCGCGACCTCGCCCAGCCCTACCCCCAGGTGATCCGCTGGCTCAAGCGCCTGGAGCGCCAGCAATCGTAGGACCCACGATCTCAGCAGCCATGTAGCTGGAACGTACCAGGGGGCCCGAGGCCACGGAAGTGAAGCCCATCTCACGGCAGCGTGC
>CAZNWW010000090.1:1524-5045 GCA_964576155.1 uncultured Myxococcales bacterium
AGGCCTCGGGGGACACGTACTCATGCACCGGGGCGTGCTCCTTCGAAGGCGCAAGGTACTGCCCCAGGGCCACGTGCCGAACCCCTGACCCACGCATGTCGCCCAACGCACCGGCGACCTCGGCTTCTGTCTCGCCGAGACCCAGGAGCAGCGCAGATTTGGTCTCGACACCCCGCCGCGCAAGGTGCTCCAGGACCTGTAAAGAGCGACTGTAATCGGTTCGAGGATCCCGGATCTCCACAGAGAGGCGGCGGACAGTCTCCAGGTTGTGGCCAACCACATCGGGGCCCGCCCCGGCGATGATGTCCAGCGCGTGGGTGTCGCCGCCGAGGTCCGGTATCAGCAGCTCCACTCGTGTCTTGGGCGATGCCTCGCGACAAGCCCGGACCACTGCTGCGAAATGCGCAGCGCCGCCGTCGGGCAGATCGTCCCGGGTCACGGAGGTGATCACCGCGTAGCGAAGACCCAGCCCCTCGAGTGCGGCCGCTACCCGGGCGGGCTCGCCGGGGTCCGGCGCAGAGGGCTCGGTCCGGGTCCCTACCGCGCAGAAACGGCAGGCCCGCGTACATTGGTCACCCAGGATCATGATCGTCGCAGTGCCCGCAGCCCAGCACTCCGCAGCGTTCGGGCAGCGGGCTTCCCGGCACACGGTATGAAGCCGCAGCCCGCGCAAGATCCTGGCGGTCTCAGCATAGGCCCCTCCGGTGGGGATCTTGACCTTGAGCCATGAGGGTTTCCGCAGGATGGGGGCTTCGGTCATGGGGCGGTGACTACAAACGGCTCCGATGTGATCTGGTATTCGTCCACGTCCCCGCCGCCGGCGGTCCAGGTCCCGTCAACGACGAAACGGTACGTACCGTCGAGGGTCCCACCCGGGGTGGGAACGTTCCGCGCAGAGGCGAAGTCCGCAGTCCAGATCCAGTCCCGGGCGACGGAGACCTTGCCCACTTCCTTCCAGGTGGGCTCCATGTCCATGTGGAGAACGATGCGATACCAGCTGGAGTCCACCACGCGGCCGTTGGAGGGGAGGGTCAGGTCCTGCCATTCGCCGTCCACTTTCTCTTCGATATGTACTATGGGATTGCGGGGCCAGGGGTCGCCCCCGAGCCACTGGAAGTGAACCATCTCCCCTGCGACGACCTCGGCGGGGGGCTGCTGCAGCGCCTCCGGTGCGCCGTTCGCGTTGGCCATGGGCAGATAGAGCTTGACCGACTGTGGCTCGTACAGCTTGAGCTCCTTCGGCTCGAAGCTCAGCGCGAAGCCAGGATCCAGCAGCTTCTGTGCGATCTCCAGTTGGAGACCCGCAAGGTAGTCCCCCTCCTTGGGTCCCCAGAAGACCATCGAGGGCTCGTACCCACCGGCCATGAAATCGTACTCGTGCATGATGTAACCCAGATGATCCTGGGAGTAGCCCCAGATGGCCACGTCCTCGACCCCCGTCGCGGCAGCGATCTCAGCAGCCAGCTCCACCGAGAGATCCGCGTGGGGCTCACCGGGCAGGGTGACGATGAGGAGATCGCCGAACCGTACGGCGCTGAGCGCGGTGTGTGGGAACAGGGTATTCGGAAGGAGCGGGAGGCAGGCCAGCATGTTCGGGTCATCACTGGCCTCGCCCCAGCAGGGCACATCGTTCTGATTGCCGCAGAGACCGCCGCCGTCGGGGTAGTCGAACTCACCCGGCGTATAGCCGATAACCTCGGTGTCCAGGGGCACTGCGTAGGTGACGCTGTCGATCAACGCGTCCTCGCTGGTCTCGATCCCGTCCCAGATCCCGTTGAAGGCCTCCCAGGCGGTGTGACCGATGGCCTCCATGCGGGTGTGATCGTGGGGGATCGCCTCACAGGTCACAGCCGGGGGCTCGACCGTGGGATCTCCCGGGCCCGCGTCCCCGCCCCAGGAGTTCACGAAGAGCACGGGGATCGGGGCAGACAGGTTCTCCTCGATCTTCTGGGAGATTGCGCCCGGCGCGTCGCCGGAGAGGACCGCGTCGCCCCAGCCGAAGACCGTACCGTGGATGGCGTAGTTCACCACCGCGGCCTTGGGGGTGCCGTCCTCCCGGTCCAGGCGGAGTACCCACATCCGGTGATCCATGAACTCGGGGTTCTCGCAGCGCCGATCCGAATGACAGGTCTCGCATTCCGTCAGGCCGTGGCCGATCGCACCGTACTCCAGATCTGACCGGGCCTCGAGGAGGCACTCCACTATCCGGTCAGTGAAGAGATCATAGAAGTGCTGCCAATAGAGGTCTGCTGCAACCTCCCACATGTAGTTGGGGCTGAGCCGTCCGGGGCCCAGGTGGGTGTGGGTGCCGTTGAGGATCACCTTGCCTTTCATGTCGAGGCCCAGCGCGGCCTCGAGCCGATCCTCAGAGAGCTTGACGATGTCCTGGGAGATACCAATGACGTCAAGGCTCGCCATGGCCAGACGGTCGTCGCCCTTCTCGACCCAGATCGCCTTGCATGCGATGTCCGTGTGCTCATGGTCGGTTGCGATGAAGAGACCCACCAGGGGGCTCTTCTTGTAATCGTCCTTCCCGCTCTGGCCGTAGCCCGCGGTGCTGATGCCGATCGGCGCGTTCATGGACAACACCGCCGCACCGACCCGGAGACGCTCGTCGATGACCACATCCAGCGGGGGCGGGGTATCCGTCGGCGCGACGATGTCCTCTGCAGGTCCCGTGTCCTCGCTGAGATCGGCGGCCACGTCCACACCGCCGGAATCCGGATCCCCGCCACCGTCGGTCCCTCCGTCGCCGCCACAGGCGGGAGAGAAGGTCAGAGCCACAAGGGCTGCGAGAAGGGTCAAGCTGCGCGTCATCGGTCTACCTCCAGAATCACTGTGCCCAGACACCCACCTGGGCCTGGGTGCTCACCGCGCCCGCGGGATCCGTCACCCGGAGCCCCAACAGGTACTGTCCAGCCAGATCAGGAACAAACTGGCAAAGGGTGGACGAGCAGTCAAGCGCTGTCCCGCCCCCGAACTGGCTGCCCGGGGGGCTGGCGTTGACCACCCACACCCAGGTGAGGGCCTCCCCCTCCGGATCCACGGACGCATCCCCGCTCAAGGAAAGGGGCTGTCCGATGACCGCGTCCAGTCCGAGGCCAGCGACCCCGGCCAGGAGCGCCAGGGGAGCTCCGTTGGGATAGCAGAGCCCCGCGGCCTGGCCGCAAGCGGCGCCGAGGGGGCAGTCCCCGTGGTCTCCGCAGGGCTTGCCGCATTTCCCGGTCGCCGGGTTGCATTGTTCCCCCGCCTGGGTACAGGGTGCCAGACAGAGGTCCGGGATACACATCCCGTCCACGCAGGCCTGGTTGTATACGTTACAGCCGCCCTCATCGTTGCAGAGCTCAGCCTCCTGGCATTGGAGCTGGGTCGGATGGCAGAAAGATCCGGCAAGGCATTGCGCGGTCTCGGTGCACGCGGGTGCACCGCACGTGCCGTCCACGCAGACCTGCAACGGGTGTTCGCACTCATAGGTCGAGACGCAAGTCGTCGGCTGACATGCCCGGGTAGCGGATTCGCAG
>CAZNWW010000090.1:5055-10154 GCA_964576155.1 uncultured Myxococcales bacterium
GGTGGATACTGCCCCCCCCCCCATCCGCTCCACCGTCCCAGGTGCACTCGGGGAGCGCGCACCAGGCCGTATCCTCCCGACAGACCAGCGGATACTCGCAATCCGCATGCGATGAGCAGGAGGTGTTGGCAGAGGCGGGGGGTGGCACACAGGCACGGACGCCCTCCCGCAGGGCTACGCAGAGGAGCCCGAATGCCTGGCAATCCGCGGTCACCTCGCAGGTCAGGGTGCAGCCGCTCATGCCCGCCACGCGAAAACACAGCCCGGACGTGCATTGTGCATCTGCGCTGCATTCCTCACCCAGCTCCAGGCTCCCGGGATCCGCGTCGATCCCGGGGGGCACGTCGGGGGGAATCGAGATCTCAACGGGCCCGGTGATGTCATCCTCAGGCTCCACGGTATCCAGGCCGGGCAGGGTGTCGTATCCCGGGTTCACCGCGTCGGCACCCGGCGCCGTCGTGTCCACGCCACCACCGGACGACCCGCCGTCGCAGGCCATGGCCATCGCCGCCAGCGCGATCAATAGCAATCGAAGCATCGTCGCGTC
Organism: uncultured Myxococcales bacterium; assembly: GCA_964576155.1. GTDB lineage: Bacteria > Myxococcota_A > UBA9042 > CAIXZC01 > CAIXZC01 > CAZNWW01. The sequence goes on from CAZNWW010000090.1 coordinate 5,603, forward strand.
TCCTAGAAGAAGGGCAGGCAACTCCCCTTGTCGCCGCTGCCCACCATGTACGTGGCGCCGAGAGGGGTGGTCGTGGCGGAAGGCCATTCAAAGTTGCAGACGTCCCAGTTGCGGTCGGTCTGGTCCAGCTCCTGGGGACCGAACTCCGCCAGGAGCTGCCCATAGGAATAGACCCGCACGATAGCGTCGGTGGCTCCTTCGTCCGGGCCATAGTCGTAGGTGTCGCTGTAGTAATGGATCAGGATCTTGTAGACCCCGGGCTGCGGCTCAGTGATGTTGATGTTCTCCGGCCCGTAGCCGTCGATGTCGTCGTAATCCAGGAAGGGATCGTCGTTCACATCCCCCTGGGTCCCCCAATCCGGGCTCGGATTGGAGAAGTAGCAGTCGCTGCAGTCGAAGAAGCTGCCCCCGGGCTGCAGGAGGTGAAGATCCACGTCACAATTGTCCTCGTCCCACTCCAGCTCGATGTGAAGGCCGATCTCCTCAATGGGTGGGGGCACGCCGATGCCCGAGACGTTGAGCTTGGCCTCGGGCTGGGCGAGATCGTTGCTGTGGAAGAGGAAATAGCCGTTGTCCAGCCCGGCCAGGCCCGGACTGTAGCTCATCTCCCAGTCTGCCGTCTGGTTCGCACCGAGCATGGTCGGGGTCGGGAAAGCCGGTACCATCTGGAACTCGTCCGTGAGCTGCATGCCGAAGAACGAGGATCGCTCCACGTCGGAGATCTGGAGGACCGTGGAGGTCGAACAGTTGATCACCGTGAACGGCAGGGTCTTGGTGGTGCCGCGGACGACCTGACCGAAGTTCAGGGTCGACGGCTGTAGCTGAATGCAGGGCATGTCCCCGGTCTTGGCCTGACTGGTGAAGTGGACCACCACCTCGGGGCTGTCGGGGTCGTTGCTCTTGATCACCAGATCTGCGGGTCCATGAGGGGCCTGCTCCTTGAAGATCACCGACACCGCCGTGTGATCATAGGGGTGGACAGTGGCCGGCAAAGGTGGCTTGGCCATGAAGGTGAACTCAGGAGATGAGCCATCGGCCCATTCGATCGAGTCGATCTTGAGGGCGCCGGTGCCCTGGTTGTAGATGATCACCGTGGTCGTCTCCGGGTTCGGCACCCCGGGGACGAAGGTGAACATGTGCTCCATCGGATCCACCAGGATGTCCGCAGCAGGGACCCCCGGAGGCCCGTCCGGTGCCGGCGGGGTGTCGACACCGGGAACAGAATCAACACCCGGGAGCGTATCCTCGAGGACGCTGTCCTCGGGGACGCTGTCCTCGGAGATGGTGTCTGCGCCTTCGGAGCAATCCTCGTTCCCGCTGCACTCGGCCGCGGCCGTATCACCGACGCTGCCGTCCCCCGGCGCTGACCCGCCACAGGAAGTGATTCCAAGAAGTGCCAGCGTGATCAAGATTCGCTTCATCTCATCCCCCACAACCCACCAGAACCGTTGGAGGGTACCATTCCACAGGAATCAATCGCAACTCCTCGGGCCCAATCCCAGACGTGAGCGCGTCTGAGACCCTTCGAAGCTCAGAGAGCGAAGTAGGGCGAACGTCCTACCGAATCAACATGCAGTCGCCATACGAGTAGAACCGATAACGCTCCCGCACCGCCTCCTCGTATGCACCGAGGATGCGCTCGCGGCCGGATAGCGCGGCCACCAGCATGATGAGGGTCGACCCGGGCAGATGGAAGTTGGTCAGGAGTTGATCCACGACGCGAAGCGGGTACCCCGGGTAGATGAAGATGTCTGTCTCCCCCTCCCCTGCCCCCAGCCTTCCGTCCGGTCCCGCGGCGGCTTCCAGGGTACGCACCACGGTGGTACCCACTGCGAGGACCCGGCGGCCCTCGATCTTTGCCCGGTTCACCGCGTCGGCGGTGGTCTCGGGCAGATACCAGGTCTCCATGTGCATCCGGTGGTCCCGAATATCATCGGCGCGCACCGGCAGGAAGGTCCCGAGGCCCACATGGAGGGTCAGGCGGGCGATCTCCACGCCCCGATCACCCAGCGCATCGAGGATATCCGGCGTGAAATGCAGGCCTGCGGTGGGGGCAGCGACCGCTCCGGCGCGGTCTGCGAAGACCGTCTGGTAGCGCTCCTGATCCTGGGCCGTGGTCCGGTCCCGCCGGATGTAGGGCGGCAGCGGCATGTCCCCCAGGGCCTCGAACACCTCTATCCAACTCGCCCGCCCATGCGACTCTTTCCTCTCCTGTGGGAGGGGCTTTCCAGCCCCGATTCCCCTGTCCAACCGCAACCGATACCGCCCCTCCCCGATAGCCTCAACGACCTCAGCCTCGACCGCAGCCTCCCCCTCTCCCAGCTCGATCCCCTGCCCCACCCGAGGCGCCTTCGATGACCGCACCATGGCCACGGTCTCCGTCCCGGACCACGGGCCCAAGCCGAACACTTCGATCCTGCCCCCGGTGTCCTTGCGCCCGAAGATCCGCGCCGGGATAACCCGGGTGTCGTTGAGGACCAGCAACTCGTCGCCGCGCAGGATATCCGGGAGCTCATCGAAGCGACGATGATCCGTGGTGCCATCCCGCCGAGGCAAGACCATCATCCGGCTGCCGTCCCGCCGCTCCGCAGGCACCTGCGCTACGAGGTCCTCGGGGAGGTGGTATTCATAGGAAGAGCGCAGGAAGACCGCGTCTGGGTTCTGATCCATCATGGTCGACTTTTTAGACAGCGGGTGCGCGCTTGTCAACGATCCCAATCGAGGGGGCTTCATGGTAAGCTGCGAACCGCCCCGCTGCGCTCGGAGGAGACCATGCGTCTCAGCGTCCTGCTGCTCCCATTCCTGCTCCTCTGTTCCTGTGATGGGACCAGAAACTCCAAAACCTTGGCAGACCCTGACGCGGTTGCAAACTCCGAGCTTGGAGATGATTGCATCGAAATGCCAGATGCTCTGTCGGACGGCTCGTCAGACGCACATCCGACGCCAGACACCCTTGACGTCCTCGACATCATCGACTTGTCAGACGTCAACGACACCCTGGACGTCCTGCCTGACATCCCGCCTGACGTGCCCCCGCCCCCTCCCGAAGACTGGTGGCCCCTGGGTGAGGTGACCGGCACCTGCGCCGGCGGCTTCCGCGCGATAGCGGAGAGCCCCTCCGGGGACCTGCAGATCCTGGTACTCACGGGCTCCCATTGGGATATGGGGTACCAGCACGGCTGCCTCGGGGGGCCGGGCCTCGCCGCCTTCTGGCAGCAGTTCATCTCGTACTTCCTCGAGGAGATCGAGGGCCCCGCTGCAGAGATCGGCATCGCACCGGATGCGCTCGAGCCGCTGCTCATGAACCTCATGCTCAGCCTCTGGGACCACGTCGCACCCTTCGTTCCCCCTACCTTTGACGAGGAGGTCCAGGGCTTCGCGGCCGGCGCCGAGGACGCCGGCGTGACGATCCCCGGCTGGGACATCGAGATGGCCGTCAAAGGCCTGATCCTCCTGTCCAACATCTCGGACCTGAACTTCAGCGGGTCCATGGAGGCGGTGATCTCGAAGCTCTCGGAGGGCTACTCTCCCGCGCTCACGGGCTACTACGACGATGAACTGGCGGGCGCGCTCCTCCAGCTCCTCCGGCACGGTCCTCGGCGCTCACGGGTGAAACCCACCTTCGCCACGAGCTGCAGCTTCTTCGGAGCGTGGGGAGAGCGGACCCAGGACGGCCACTACCTGGGCACCCGAATCCTCGACTGGTCCACGGATACGGGGATCTCAAATCTCAAGGGGCTCGTCTTCTATGTCCCGTCAGACGGACACGCGCACGTGGCCGTCGGATATCTGGGCTTCCTGGGCGCCCTGGCGGGGATGAGTGAGCGAGGCATCGTCCTCTCGGAGGTCGGCTCCGAGTCAGTGATGGAGCGCCTCAAGGGCCAGCCCTGGGTGCTCAAGTTTCGAGAGATCATGGAGACCGCAGACGACCTGGACGAGGCCCTCGACCTCGCGCTTGGTGTTGCGCCCGCTGAGCCGTTGCGCCCGATGACCATCGGCTACAACTTCGGTATCGGCTACGGCGACCCCGATGGTGGCGGCGCTGGCGCCTGCGGCGCAGTGCTGGAGACCAACGGCCTCGCAGCGGCGGTCCAGAAGCACGGGCCGAATTGCGTGGTCCAGGCCAGCGTCACCCGCTACGACCTGGCCGGGAACCCGGTGGAGCTGCTGACGAACCAGGACGAGCCTGCCCTGTGCAACCTCGAGACAGACGCGGTGGAGATAGACGCGTTGGACCAACCCAGGCTCTTTCAGGTGGATGAGCTGGGCCAGCATCTCCTCGACGGTGATGGCTGGCCGATCCCAGATCCCGAGGGCGCGCCCTACCCCGTAGGTAAAACCCTGCCCTGCGCATTCTACCGCGGCGACGAGGCCCTCACCCACAGCATCCGTCGCTGGCAGACCGCGTCCAACGGCCCCCAGGGGACCTCGAGTCTCCTCATCCAGAGCGGCAGCTACAAGCACCGCTACGCGCTGATGGCGGATGCAATCCGGGCCTTGGCCGACGGCGTCTCTTACGTCCACGATGGCATCGAGTACGTCCCCGACAACG
>CAZNWW010000091.1:0-3795 GCA_964576155.1 uncultured Myxococcales bacterium
CGCAATGGATTTGAGGTGAACATGAGCACGATCTGTGCCGACTGCGGCGCCCCGTACGCAATTGAGCCGGAAGAACATGAGTGGTTGGCGGAGCGCAAGAAGGAGGGTTCTACCCAATGCCCCCGCTGCCGCGCCTTCCTCGATGGCGTCCAGGATCAGTCGATCCTGTGCGTAGAGTGCAACCGGGTATTCATCTATCCGCGGGAGCTTCGCCTCTACGCACAGATGTTCGGCTGGGGTCGTCCCCGACGCTGCATCGGCGGATGCACCAGGGGCGGGACCCGGGAGCGAAACGACGAGGAGAAGCTGATTTTCGATTTCCTCAAGCGGATCCGGGCGGCCCAGCGCGGCGCCAGCTCCGGTGTGATCGTCGGAGACCTCCGCCGGGTCGATGGCCCTGCCATCGGTACAGGTGGGCCGGCGGGCGAGAAGGTCGGCGGCAACCTCGCCGACGCGCTCAAGGAGTTCCAGGCCAAGAAGCGCCGCGGCCCCCGCCGCTAACAACTCAACTACATTCGATGATCGCAGCGAAGAACATGTCGGTCCCGTGACGGGCTGGCGTGGTGAGCATGAAGGGCGTGCCTGGCAGGGCCAGCGCGTCGGGTACGGGCACGGCGTGGTAGCGCGGGTGTGACTCCAGGAAGGCGTCCACCAAGTCGACACCTTCTGCCCGCGCGAAGGAGCAGACTGCGTAGACCAACCGGCCTCCGGGCCTGAGGAGCCGGGCCGCCTGACGGAGCATGGCGCTTTGACGCTTTGCGTGCGCTCTCAGGTCCTTTGGACGGCGCCACCACTTCACCTCCGGGTGCCTCCTGAGGGTCCCCAGGTTGGAGCAGGGTGCGTCCAGGATCACTGTCCCCGCTATACCCTTGCGCAGGGGGAGGTTCCCGGTGGCGTCGGCGACCAGCGCACCGACCGCGGGGTCTGGCAGCCGCTCCTTGAGCTTCCCAAGGCGCGACGGGGAGATGTCCACCGCAAGGATTCGCTGTTCGTCGGATGTCCGCCGGTGGAAAAGCTGCTCGGTCTTGGTGCCGAGGCCCGCCCCCAAATCCACGACAACCTCTCCCCGGAGGGGGTCCGCCAGGGCGATCACTGCCTGGCTGGCGGGATCCTGCGGCATGATGCGTCCCTGCTCGAACGGCGCAGTCTCATAGGCGGGCTGACCCGACGGGAGGATCACCGCCTCCGGGAATCGTGGATCCCCCGTGGCGGTGAGGTTCCAGCGGGCCAGCTCCTTGATCACCACCGGGACCGCCACGGCCCCCTGGACCGAGCGATAGGTGATCGGCGAGGGCTTGTTCAGGAGTTCGAGTTCCTGCTCCCATGACTCCCCCACCGCTGCGCGGAGCTCTCCGAGGAGCCATTCCGGGATCGAGTACCTGTCTTCGGGCGACCACTCCTCCAGGTCGGCGAGGATCTCTTCCTGTGTGCCCGCAAGAGATCGTAGCGCACCATTGACGAAACCGGCGATCTTGGGCCCCTTGATCCGGCGCACGAGGCCCACTGTGGAGTCCACCGCTGCGTGATCCGGGATGCCGTCGAGGCGCAGGATCTGATACGCACCGAGGCGCAGGATGTCCATGAGGCGGGGATCCTTGCGGGGCAACTCCCGGGTTACTCCCGCCAGCGCACGATCGAGGAAGAGCCGGTGCCGCAGAACACCGAGCACGATCTCGTTGGCCAGGGCGCGCTCCCGAGGCTCCAGCCGATTCCACACCGACACATTTCGCACAGCCTGCACGGCGAGCACCTTATGGCGCCTGACCTGATCCAGGACAGATAGAACGGCCGAGCGATCACGATACTGATCGACCACTTTCGCATCCCCGCTGTATTCCGGGCACACCATCCGGGACTCGGCCAGCGCACCACAACCCCACTAAAAGACTAAACCTTGTTCCAGGGAATTACAATGGACTACGTAGACTCACGCAGGGTGGTCGTAAATTTATACCCAGTCCTTTCATCCGGTTTGGACAGGTGGAGTGCGCTGCCGAAGCTGATACCCGGGCGACGCTCAGCAGCCGTCTGCGCCCGTGGGCTCGTACTCGCAGACCATTTCGACGCAGAGGTCCACGGTGCACTCGTCCATGTCATTGCAGTCGCCATCCTCCAGGCAACACAGGGCCATCCAGGTGTTGCTGCACATGGACTCGAGGCCCGGGCAATCATCCACGGTGCAGGGGTTGTCGTCCTCGCAGTCCACGTCAGTGTTGCAGCAGCCCTGGGTGATGGTCATCTCGTCGATCCAGATGCCGGGGTACGACGCGGAGACGTCGCAGTGCCACTCGAAGCGGATGTTCACCGCCTGGCCCGCCCACTCCTCCAGGGAGTAGGTCTTCTCCTGCCAGAAGATCTCGTTGTGCCCCGTGAACTGGTCCAGCTGCGCGGAGCCGCCGTCGTGGTCCACCCAGACCTTGCACCAGTCAAAGCCGGACTCAGTGTCGTACCAGACCTGGAAGGTCAGCGCGATCCCCGGCTGAGCGCCAACCTCGATGGTCGGGGAGGTAGCGGTGGAGTCCTGGTCGTTCCCCGTGGAGAACCCGGCCGCGTCGGAGAAGGCCAGTGCCGTACCGCCGTCGGAGGACTTCACCGTGCTCAGGTGCCAGGAGGGGCTGGCGCTGGAGTTCTGGAACACCCAGCCGCCCTTGCCGTTCTCGAACGCGTCCTCCCAGAGCAGCGGCTGGCAACAACCCGGCGCGCCGGTGAAGAGGAACTGGCAGTATTCATCGACGCAGGTGTCGTTGGTGCAAACGTCGTCCCCGTCATCGCAGTCCGCGTCGGACTGGCAGCAGATGTCGATGTTCTGGCAGCCTTCGCCGTTCATGGGGCAGGAGTCCTCGGTGCACGGGTCCCCGTCGTCGCATTCTGCGAAGGTGGAGCAGCAGCCGGGGATGGGCTCGAAGAGGCAGAGGCTGTTGATCCACGGACAGGAGTCCATGGTGCAGATAGCACCGTCGTCACAGTCCACGTCTTCAGAGCAGCAATCCTCCTGGATCACCATGAGATCGTCGATGAAGACCCCCTCGTAGCTCACGGATCCGTCGCAGCTGAACTCCAACAGGAGCTGGACAGTCTGGCCCTGATAGGCCGTCGCGTCGAAGGTGACCTCCTGCCAACCTGTGACAATGGTGCTTGCGTAGTTGGCCATGAGCGTCGTACCACCATCGTGGACGACGGAGAGGTCAAAATTGTCGCAGCAGCTCTCGATCTTGTACCAGAGCATGAATGAGAGCGTGAGGCCCGGCTGGTCGGGCAGCTCTACGGTCGGGGAGAGGCATGAGCCGTTGTTGCTGCTACCATAGCTCGTGCCCCCAGCGTCAGTGTACGCCAGGCTCTGGGAGCCGCTGACGGACTTTGCCGTGCTGAGCTTCCAGCCATAGGTATCACTGGAGTTGTTGATCGTCCAGCCGTCGAGGTTGCCCTCGAAGTCGTTCTCGTACATCACCGGGATGCAACACCCCGAGGCGCCGGTGAAGAGGAACTGGCAGTAGTTGTCGACACACACGTCGTCGGTGCAGACGTCCTCACCGTCATCACAGTCCGCGTCGGTGTCACAGCAGACCCAGATATTCAGGCACTCGCCGCCCTGGCTCGAGGTGCAGGTGTCCTGGGTGCATGGGTCGCCGTCCCCGCATTCCTCGTTGGTGAGGCAGCAGCCCTCGATGGGGATGAACGCGCAGAGGCTGTCGATGCCCGGGCACGAGTCCACGGTGCATGGGTTCCCGTCGTCGCATTCTGCGTCGTCGGAGCAGCATTCCTGGGTGATGGAGAGATCGTCGATGAAGACGCCGG